>NZ_JBFWZI010000043.1:0-46514 GCF_050185545.1 Reyranella sp.
GCCAGCCGGTGATCATCGACAACAAGGGCGGCGCCGGCGGCAACCTCGCACACGAGTTCGCGGCCAAGCAGCCGCCCGACGGCCATACCGTGCTGTTCAGCAGCAACAACCAGATGCTCTACCCTTTTCTCGTCGCCAAGCTCGGCTACGACCCGGCCGCGTTCGTGCCGGTGGGGTTCGTCGCCAAGCAGGAATCGGTGTTCGTCGGCGCCGCCGATGCCCCCTGGCGCGACCTCGCGGCGATCACAGAAGCGGCGCGGACGGCGCCGGGCGAGGTGCAATACGGAACCGCCGGCGTCAGCACGCCGATGCACCTGTCAGCCGAGCGCTATGCGCTGCTGAACAAGATCAGGCTGACGCACGTGCCGTTTCGCGGCACCGGGCCGCTGGTCACCGACCTGCTGGGCGGTCATATCAAGCTCGGCATGTCGAGCCTGACCAGCGTGTGGCCCCACCTTCAAAGCGGCAAGCTCAGGGCCTACGGCGTGGCGTCGCCGCAGCGCGCCGCGCTGGCGCCCGACATCAAGACCTTCCAGGAGCAGGGCTTCGGTGACGTCGACGGCACCATCGTCTACACGCTGATCGCACCGCCCGGCACACCGGCCCCGATCGTGGCCAAGCTGAACGAGGCGCTGAACGCCGGTGTCGCCACGCCGGAGATGCGCGAGGAGCTGCGCAAGCGCGGCTTCGTTGCCATGGGAGGCACGCCCAAGGAGCTGGCCGAGTGGCTGGCGGTGCAGGCCGGCATTTGGGGGCCGGTGCTGCAGGCCGCCGGAATCAAGCCGGAATAGACCCGTCCGCAGGCCGATCCTCGAGACGCAGCAGGGGAACGAGGACGGCGGCAAGCGCGGTTGTCGCGGCGGACACGGTGATCAGCGGCCCGAGCTGGTTGCCGAAGACGTGCTCGTAGAGAAAGGCGCCGAAATTGCCGGAGAGCAGTTCGGCGAGGTTCATGATCGACATGAGGCCGGCGAACGCAAATCCCTCGGCGCGCTTGGGACAGTGGTCCGCCGCCAGGGTGAGCGAGGCGATGGTTGCGATCATCAGCGCAACGCCGTTCGCGAAGTTCACGATCGCCGCCGTAACCTCGTTCGTAAGCAGCAGGAACGAGGCGGCGGAAAGCGTCCCGAGAACGATGCTGAAATAGAGCAGCGTCTTCGAGGTCATGCGGCGAAGCAGCCATCGGTGCATCAGGGCGCCGGCGATCCAGCCGGCCGAGGCGATCGACCCGAGAACGCCGATGTACGACTGGGAGAAGCGAAGGTCGTCGGTCATGAAGTAGTAGAGCGGCGTGCCGAAGCCGGGGGCAAAGGAGTAGAGGAACAGGAACAGCGCGACGAGGTAGAGTTTTGGCGATTGGAGCGCTATGACGATGCTGCGGAGCGTGAGGCTCAGTTCGGCCCGACTGGCACTGCTCTTCCTCTCGCTCAGGAGGAAGAGGGACGCCAAGATTACGGCAATCGGAGCAATCGCTGCCACGGCGGCGGCAACCTGCAGGGCGGAGAGGCCGGACAGGCGCTCGACCAATTCGCCACCGGCGAACGAGCTCACCATGATGGCGATGTAGAACCATAGCCACTGCTGGCTCACGAAACTGCTGCTGAGTCGAAAGGTCTGGCCGTTCTCCGCCAGCAGGGCGCCGCACAGGGTGCTCGCGGTCGCCATCGCATAGGAAGTGAGCAGGAGCAGCGACGCGAACTCGGCCGGCTGGGCCAGTCGGGCGATCCCGGCATAACCGACAATCGCACAAAGGCTCGCGATGATCAGATAGCTCTTTCGACGATAGCCAAGCAACGGCACGAAATCGGAGACGAGCCCGAAGACCGGCTTGATGACCCAGGGAAAGTTGAGGACGGCGATATAAGCCGTGACCTGGAGCGGAGTCCAACTGAGCTCCTTCAGATAGTGAGTGAGCGGCTGGTAGATGATGCCGACCCGCGCCTGGCCGATACCTTCGACGACGTAGACGATGGCGAAGAACAGCATCAGCCGATTGACGTGCCGGGCTTCCTCTGCCGTTCGCGCGGGTGCGGAGCTCACGTTCTCAATACCAGATGTTCATCGGCAGGCCCTGGCTGTCGCGCACGCGGGAGGGCCCGAGACGGGTGGCGGCGCCCTGGGTGATGAGCAGGGCGGTGCGGCAGACGGCAATAGCGTCGAGAATGTCGTCGCGCGCCGCACCGGGCAGGCGATCGGCCGGGCAGGGAAAGCCGTGCTCGGCCAGCAGGCGGCAGCGCTCGGCATAGCCGTCAGGCTGGCGCTTCTTGCTGAGCACCGGCCGGCCGCCGTTCATGCGTGCGAAAGCGAGCTCGGGATGGGCCTCGTAGACGACTCGCTTGAGGCGCGGTCGCGTGCGCAGAAGGTCGTCGACCTCGCGCATCTTGGGGAACAGGTGAAAGGTCTGCTGGTTGATGCCGAGGCCGAGCTTGCGGCTGGTTGCATTGGCCTCCGCGTGCGTCGTGCAGGCAAGCGCCGGCCGGCATGGCGTCGGAAAGACCGAGCTTGCCTTGCCGGGCAGCAGCTTGCGCGCCTCCGCCTCGCAGGCACGCGGTGGGCGCGGCACGTCGACGAAGCCGATCGGCATGTCGACGGCCAAAACGGAAAGACCCTCGCAGGCCTCTGCGAGGGTCTTCACGACTCGAACATCGAGCGTGCCGCGATTGTCGCGCCGGCAGATGACCCAGCCGGTGCGACAGCCGTCGGCGCCGCCAATCACCACGTCGCCATCTTGGCCTTGAGATTGGCGTCGAGCGTCGCGAGGAAATCCTCGGTGTTCAGGAACGGATGCTTGGGATCGATCAGGATCGCCAGATCCTTGGTCATCTTGCCGCTCTCGACCGTCTCGACGCAGACCTTCTCGAGCGCCTCGGCGAACCTCACCACGTCGGGCGTGCCGTCGAACGTGCCGCGATAGTGCAGGCCCTGCGTCCAGGCGAAGATCGAGGCGATCGGATTGGTCGAGGTCGGCCGACCCTTCTGGTGCTCGCGGTAGTGGCGGGTCACGGTGCCGTGCGCGGCCTCCGCCTCGACGGTCTTGCCGTCCGGCGTCAGCAGCACCGAGGTCATCAGGCCGAGCGAGCCAAAGCCCTGGGCCACCGTGTCGGACTGCACGTCGCCGTCGTAGTTCTTGCACGCCCAGATGAACGCGCCTTCCCACTTCAGCGCCGAGGCGACCATATCATCGATCAGGCGGTGCTCGTAGGTGATGCCCTTGGCCTTGTACTTGTCGGCGAACTCCCTGTCGAACACCTCCTGAAAGAGATCCTTGAAGCGGCCGTCGTAGCGTTTGAGGATGGTGTTCTTGGTCGAGAGATAGACCGGCCAGCCGCGCATCAGGCCGTAGTTGAACGTGCTGCGGGCGAAGCCGATGATCGAGTCGTCGAGGTTGTACATTGCCATCGCAACGCCGCCGCCCGGAAAATCGAAGACGTTGTGCTCGATCTTCTTGCCGTCGGCGCCCTCGAAGGTGATCGTGAGCTTGCCCTTGCCCGGCACGACGAAATCGGTGGCACGATACTGGTCGCCGAAGGCATGGCGGCCGATCACGATCGGCTTGGTCCAGCCCGGCACCAGGCGCGGCACGTTCTTGCATACGATCGGCTCGCGGAAGATGGTGCCGCCGATGATGTTGCGGATGGTGCCGTTGGGCGACCGCCACATTTCCTTGAGGTTGAACTCCTTCACGCGGGCCTCGTCCGGCGTGATGGTGGCGCACTTCACGGCGACACCGTACTGTTGAGTGGCCTTGGCCGAGTCGACGGTCACCTGATCGCTGGTCTGGTCGCGATGCTCGACGCCGAGGTCGTAATACTTCAGGTCGATGTCGAGATAGGGAAGGATCAGCTTGTCCTTGATGAACTTCCAGATGATGCGGGTCATCTCGTCGCCGTCCATCTCGACGACCGGGTTCTTCACCTTGATCTTAGGCATAGTGATTTCCTTCGAGCCTCGAGTTTCTTGATGCACGCCGAGTTCCAGCAAGCCGCCCGGTTGCCTGAGCGGTTCCACCCGACGCGGCGTCAAAGAGTAGCGAGCGCCGCGTTCAGCGTCGCGCTCGGCCGCATCCCTGCCGATGTCTTGGCCTGATCGGGCAGATAATAGCCGCCAGTATCCACCGGCTTGCCCTGCGCGGCGATCAGCTCGGCATCGATCTTTGCCTCGTTGGCCGCCAGCGTCTCCGCCAGCGGTTTGAAGCGGGTCGACAGGGCCGTGCTGTTGTCCCGCCTGGCCAGCGCCTGTGCCCAATACAGTGCCAGGTAGAAATGGCTGCCACGATTGTCGATTTCGCCGACCTTGCGCGCCGGCGAACGGTTGTTCTCGAGGATCTTGCCGTTGGCCTCATCGAGCGTCTCGGCAAGGACTTTCACGTCCTCGTTCCCGGTTCTCTGCGCCAGATGTTCCAGCGAAGCGCCAAGCGCCAGGAATTCGCCCAGCGAATCCCAGCGCAGATACCCTTCGTGACGGAACTGCTCGACATGCTTGGGCGCCGAACCGCCGGCCCCAGTCTCGAACAACCCGCCGCCCGCCAGCAACGGAACGATCGACAGCATCTTGGCTGATGTACCCAGCTCCATGATCGGGAAGAGATCGGTCAGGTAGTCGCGCAGTACATTGCCTGTGACGGAGATGGTGTCGAGACCCTTGCGGATGCGCTCGAGCGAGAACTTCATGGCCTCGACCGGCGCCAGGATGCGAATGTCGAGACCCTTGGTGTCCTCGTTCTTGAGGTATTTTTCGACTTTGGCGATCAACTGCGCGTCGTGCCCGCGTTTGGCGTCGAGCCAGAACACCGCCGGCGTGTTGGTCAGGCGTGCGCGGCGCACCCCGAGCTTGACCCAGTCCTGGATCGGCTCGTCCTTGACCTGGCACATGCGGAAGACGTCGCCGGCCTCGACCGGCTGTGACAGCAGAACCGTGCCGTCGTCGGCGACCACGCGCACCGTTCCAGCGGTGGCGACCTCGAACGTCTTATCGTGCGAGCCATACTCCTCGGCCTGCTGCGCCATCAACCCGACGTTCGGCACCGATCCCATCGTCTTCGGATCGAAGGCGCCGTGCGCCTTGCAGTCCTCGATGGCGGCTTGGTACAGCGTCGCGTAGCAACGATCGGGGATCGCGGCGATCACGTCGTGCAGCTTGCCGTCGGCGCCCCACATCTTGCCCGACTCGCGGATCATCGCCGGCATCGACGCATCGATGATCACGTCGCTCGGCACGTGGAGATTGGTAATTCCCCGGTCGGAGTTGACCATGGCCAGGCCGGGCCGCTTCGCATAGGTCGCTTGGATATCGGCCTTGATCGCCGCCTTTTCAGCCTCCGGCAGCGTCTCGATGCGGGTCATCATGTCGGCCACGCCGTTGTCCGGATCGACGCCGAGCTTCTTCAGCGTGGCGCCATGCTTCTCGAACACGTCGGCGAAGAACACGGAAACGCAATGACCAAACAGGATGGGATCGGATATCTTCATCATGGTCGTCTTGACGTGCAGCGAGAACAGGACGTCGTCCTTCTTCGCGGCGTCGATCTGTGCGGCGAAGAAGGCGCGCAATGCCTTGCGGTTCATCACCGACGCGTCGATGACCTCGCCGGCCTTGAGCGGCACCTTCGCCTTCAGCACCGCGGCCGCGCCGTCGCTGCCGACCAGCTCGATACGGGCGTTGGTCGGCGCCGCAATGGTCGTTGCGACCTCCGAACCGTAGAAGTCGCTGCCCGACATGTGTGCCACGCGCGTTTTCGAGTCCTTGGTCCAGGCGCCCATCTTGTGCGGATGTTTGCGTGCGTACTGCTTGACGGCGCCGGCAGCGCGGCGGTCGGAATTGCCCTCGCGCAGCACGGGATTGACGGCACTGCCGAGCACCTTGCCGTAGCGCGCGCGAATTTCCTTGTCCGCCGGCGTCGCGTCGCTGTCCGGATAGTTCGGCACGTCGTAGCCTTTGCTCTGCAACTCCTTGATTGCGGCCTTCAGCTGCGGGATCGACGCGGAGATGTTGGGCAGCTTGATGATGTTGGCCTCGGGGCGCATCGTCAGTTTGCCGAGCTCGGCGAGCTCGTCGTTGATCCGTTGCGCGGGAGACAGTTTTTCGGGGAAGTTGGCGATGATGCGGCCGGTCAGCGAAATGTCCTTCAGCTTGATCTTCACGCCGGCCGTCCCGACGAAGGCCTCGACGATCGGTAGCAGCGAAAACGTCGCGAGCCCGGGCGCTTCATCAACCTTCGTCCAGACGATTTCGAGATCTGACATACTTGCACCTCCGTGCGCCGCTATCGTTTCGGCTGAGTTGATCTACCGCTAATCATGGCCTGGGCGGTGGTCAAGAAGATCGGTCTCTCTCACCGGCGGCCGGCCGACGCGTCCTGTCTCGCCTCAGACCCGGTCCAGAGGTTTCTGCAGGCCGACCTCCTGGGGCATGGCGGCGATGGCCGGCAGGAGCTGATCGAGGTCGCGGATGAAAGCGAGATGGTCGAGATGAGTGGCCTCTGCGAAGCCGCGCTCGACGATCGACCGCAGCAGGTCTGCCAGCGGCTCCCAGTAGCCGCCCGAATCGAGGATCACGATCGGCTTGGTGTGCAGGCCGAGGGTGCGCCAGGACAATACCTCGAACAGCTCCTCGAGGGTGCCGATGCCGCCTGGCAGCACGACAAAGGCCTCGGAGCGCTCGAACATCTGCAGCTTGCGCTCGTGCATGTTCCTGACCACGACGGTCTCGGTCAGGGCGGGGTGGCCGGCTTCCCGCTGCAACAGGAAGTCCGGAATGATGCCGACGACCTTGCCGCCACCCTTCAGGGCGGCATTGGCGACCAGACCCATCAGGCCGACACCCCCGCCGCCATAGACCAAAGCTATGCCGAGGCGGGCCAAGCGCTCGCCCAGCCGGATGGCAATATCCCGGGCGCCGGGATCCGACCCGAAGCGGGAGCCACAGAAGACACAGAGGGAGGAAGGGGGCGGAACCGACACGCGAGGCTTCTTTTTACAGTCGATCCGACGTCTTTCCGGATCGTAATGGCATGGTATCATTTCGCATGAACTGGTTGCGACGCCAAATGGGGTGCTGGGTCGCACCACTGGGAGGGAGATGTCACGCACGGTAATCACGCTGGTCGCGATCGGTGCGGTCGTCGTTGCCGCGGCGCTGGGTGTGGGCTGGCGCGCCAAGCTCGACGACAAGGCCAGGCTCGATCGCGAGGCCATGCCCGCCGTCGCCGCGGCGCCGTCGCCGTCGGCATCGACACCCACGCCATCGCCGTCGCCGGCATCGCCATCAACGGCTCCAGGGCCGTCCGTGGCCGCTCCCGCGGCGCCGCCTCGATCAGCCCCGCCGGCCCCTCCGCCGTCGGTGCCTGCGTCGCCTGCTGCGCCGAAATCGTCGGCATCGGCGTCACCAGCGGCGCCCGCCCAGGCCGCCGCGCCGGCTTCGCCATCAATACCTGCCGCCGGGCCGGCGTCGCCGACGGGCCAGACCGCCGCCGCCAGGCCGTCGCAGGCGCAGCCCCCGGCGGCGGCGCTCAGCCCGCCGACCTTCGACGTGGCACGCATTGGCGCGGACGGTCGCGCGGTCATCGCCGGCCGCGGCGCTCCGGGAGCCAAGATCGTGCTGCTGAACGGCGGCAAGGAGATCGCGCGCTCTCAAGCCGATTCGCGCGGAGAATGGGTGATCATCGCCCAGGATCCTCCGCTCAGCGTCGGCCAGCACGAGTTGCGGGTGCTGCAGCACATCGAAGGCCGAGCACCGGTGACGTCGGAGCAGGTCGTTGTCGCGGTCGTGCCGGCGCCGCCACCGCCGGCGGCGAAGCCGGCCGCCAAGGAGGATACGCTTGTCATGATCGTGCCGCCCGGCGGTGCGACCAGGCTGGTCCAGCCTCCGTCGGCTGCCGGAGTGCCGAAATCGGGCGATCTCGGAGTGTCGACCATCGACTATGATGAACGCGGCAAGGTCACGATCTCAGGCGACGCTGCGCCCGGCACGATCGTGCGGGCGTATGTCGACGACAAGCTGATGGCTGAGGGAGCGGCAGGTTCTGACGGAAGGTGGCGGCTGACGCCGTCCGATCTCGTCGAGGCGGGAAAACACCAGCTTCGGGTCGATCGCCTCGCCGGCGACGGCAAGCCCGTGGCACGTCTGGAATTGCCCTTCGATCGCGTGGCCGCGGCGACCACGTCATCTGACACGCGGCGCCTGATCGTCGTCCGTGGCGACAATCTGTGGAACATCGCGCACCGCCACTACGGTGCCGGCTATCATCACACCATCATCTTCGGGGCGAACAAGGATCAAATCCGCAATCCGCACCTGATCTACCCCGGCCAGGTATTCACCCTGCCGAAGATGAACTGATCCGCGGCGACGAAGGAAGCCGTCTGCATGCTGGCGAATTTTCTGGTGCCGATCCTCGAGGACGGCTGGCGCTTCATCGCGGTGTTCGCCGCCGCGACACTGATTGCGGCGTTGACCGGCGTCGCCTGGCTGTTCTGGCCGTTGCTTCTGCTCACCCTGTGGTCGATCTACTTCTTTCGCGATCCGTCGCGCTGCGTGCCCCAGGATGATGGCATCCTGATCGCGCCTGCCGACGGGCTGGTGCAGATGATCGTCGACGCCGTGCCGCCGGCAGAGCTGGGCCTGGGCGATCGCCCGCTGACCCGGGTCTCGATATTCCTGAGCGTGTTCGACGTCCACATCAACCGGGCGCCGTGTGGCGGGGTGGTCGACGTGGTGGCCTATCGGCCCGGCCTGTTTCTCAACGCCTCGGGCGACAAGGCGAGCGACGACAACGAGCGCATGGCAATCGCGCTTCGTCGCGCGGATGGCCGGTTGGTCGGGTGCGTTCAGATCGCCGGCTGGGTGGCGCGCCGGATCGTCTGCTACATCAAGCCCGGCCAGGCCGTGGCGGCGGGCGAGCGGTTCGGCCATATCCGCTTCGGCAGTCGCACGGACCTCTACCTGCCGAGCGGTGCGCGTCTGCTGGTTGCGACGGGCCAGCGCATGATCGGCGGCGAGACGGTCATTGCGGAACTCGACCCGGTGGCGAGCGTTCCGCGAAAGGCGATCGAATTCTAGGAGAGCCTTCCATGGACAGGGACTTTCGTTCCCGGGGACGGTTGCGAGGCTTCTCGATCAACCGCCTGATCCCCAACATGCTGACGCTGGCTGCCCTGTGCTCGGGGCTGACGGCGATCCGCTTTGCTCTGCAGGGCCAATTGCGGCTCGCCGTCATCGCCATCATCGTCGCCGCGATCTTCGATGCCCTGGACGGCCGCGTCGCGCGCCGTCTCGGGGTGACCAGCCGGTTCGGCGCCGAACTCGATTCGTTGTCGGACTTTCTCTGCTTCGGCGTCTCGCCCGCCTTGGTCCTCTATCTTGCGTCGATGCAGGGTGCGGGGTCGCTGGGCTGGGTGATCACCTTGATGTTCCCGATTTGCTCGGCGCTGCGCCTCGCGCGCTTCAACACTGCGTTACTGTCCGATACGCCACCGCCGGTCTGGACGGGCTCCTTCTTCACCGGCGTGCCGGCGCCGGCCGGCGCGCTGCTGGCGCTGATACCGCTGATGGTGAGCTTCGAGATCGAGGCCGCCTGGCCGCGCCATCCGCTGGTCGTGGGCACCGTGCTGGTCGTCGTCGGTGGCCTGATGGTGAGCCGGCTGCCGACCTTCTCGTTCAAGAAGGGCAGGGTGCCGCGCCATCTCGTGCTGCCCCTGCTGCTCGGCGCAGCGCTGGTGATGGGCGTGCTGGCCAGCTCACCCTGGATCGGTATGTCGCTGCTGGGGCTCGTCTACGCCTCGCTGATCCCCTTCAGCTGGTTCTCCTATCGCCGACAGTCGCGGCAGGATCGCCAGGCCGCGGCGCCGAACGAGGTGGTGACCCTGCGGGCCGTCGATTCCGGAGCGTCGCGGACCGACTGATCGCGCGCTCGACCGCAATGCTGGATCCATTGTTGCGGCGCCTTGTGGGGCCGTCACTCGATCGCGCCGGCGCCTGGCTGGCGGCGTGCGGCGCATCGGCCAACGTGATGACGCTCGGCGGACTGGGTATCGGGCTGCTGAGTGTGCCGCTGCTGGCCTGTGGCGCCTATGGCGCCGCCCTGCTCGTCATTGCGATCAATCGTCTGGTCGATGGTCTTGACGGCGCGGTAGCACGTCACCGCGGCACTGCCCAGCCGTTGGGGGGCTATCTCGACATCGTGTGCGACATGGCGTTTTACGCCGCTGTCCCGGTCGGATTTGCGCTTGCCGATCGGCAAAATGGCGCGTGGGCGGCCTTGTTGCTGGCGTCGTTCGTCTGCACGGCGTCGTCCTTTCTGGCGCGCGCCGTTCTGGCGCAGCAACGCGGCGAGACCGACGATGGCAAGCGGGGGCGCAAGTCCTTCTTCTTCTCCGCCGGGATCGTCGAGGGCAGCGAGACCATACTGGCCTTCGTCCTGTTCTGCCTCTTTCCCGGCGATTTTCCCTGGCTCGCCGCGGCAATGGCGGCGCTGTGCTTCTGGACGGCCGTCGCGCGCGTCCTCGACGGCTTTCGGGCCGTCGCCAATAGTCAGGTCTAGCGACATGCAGTGGGGATACGACGGCAACCACACCAGCCTTGGTTTCGACATCAAGAAATTCATTAGAATCAATGATGTATAGCTAAATCTTCAAGATTTCTCCCAAATTCAGTTGACCTGAGATTCTACCTTAAGTACCGTCGCTAACATTATTGGTGTGTGGGTCCGTGTGGGCGGAACCCGATCGACATTGGAGCGAACATGTTGTCCCTTTTTCGCCGATTGATGAGAAACCATCAGGGTGCCGCCGTCGTCGAGTTTACCCTGATCGTTTCGTTGATCGCCGTGGCAGCGATCGCCTCGATGCGTTCCGTGGGCGGCAAGCTCTCGAGTGTCATCGGCAACTGATCGTTGCGTGCGCGTAAGCAGCCAGGGCGGCCTGAAAGGGCCGCCCCTTTTTGTTGGGCGATCATGCCCGGGATAGTCGACCTCGGCGGACTCCGCAGGTGCCTGCCCTGCGATCCGGCGGTCGCAGCGGGCGGATCGTGGGTCACGGCGGTGCAGTGTTCTTCGACTGAGCTGCAGGGTCGACCCACGGGCGAGGGTGGCCGATAATGCCGCGGCGAACGAGGGGGAGAGGACCATGTCGCGTCGGCGGGGCGGAGCGGTTGCGGTGCTGGGCTGCGTGCTCGGATTGACGATGGCATCGCAGTCGATGGCGCAGGCGGCGCGCAGCAGCGTCGATGTTCCCGCGACGTCGGGCGTGCCCGAGTTCCGGGATCCCAAGACAGGGCAGATCTGGACGCCTCTCAACGTCGGCGGCAAGAGCGGCCCGGCGACGCCGGCCGATCGTGCCTTCGATCCGCTGGGCCAGGCCGCCCATGTCGGCGGCGTGGTAACCCAGCGGCCATCGATCGTGCCGTTGTCGAGCGTTCCGGTCACGGCCGGCCCCGCGATGCCGATCGTCAATCTCGGCGACGCGACGTTGCGGGCGGTGCCCGGCAAGCGCTGGCAGGTCGTTCTCTACCTCGACAACAACAGCGGCAAGCTCGTCGTGCCGGTGATCAACTGTCGCTTCACCAACGCCGGCAAGCTGGTCGAGCAGACCCACGCGCTGGTGCCGCCGGTCGGCGCCGGCCTGCGTGTCGGCATGATCATCTATGGTCCGAAGACCGATCTCTTCGTCGATCGCGCAACGTGCGCGGTGACGTCGCCCTGAGCAAAGCCAAAGGTCCTCCTCGCTGCGCGTGGGACCTTTCCTTTTCGCGATGCGCTCTAGCCCAGCACTGAGTAGCCACCGTCGACGGTGATCGCAGCGCCCGTGACGAAATCAGACGCGGCTGCCGCCAGGAAAACGGCGATGCCGGCGAAATCGTCGGGAACCCCCCAGCGGCCGGCCGGCGTGCGACGCAGCACGTTGTCGTGCAGGCCGCTGATCTGCTCGCGTGCCCGCCGGGTTAGCGCCGTGTCGATCCAGCCCGGCAGGATGGCATTGACCTGAATGTTGTCCTTCGCCCACGCCGTCGCCATGGACTTTGTCATTTGCACCATGCCGCCCTTGCTCGCTGCATAGGCGGCCGCGAACGGGGCGCCGAAGATCGACATCATCGAGCCGATATTGATGATCTTGCCGGCGCCGCCCTTCTTCATCTCGGGAAAGGCGGCATGGCTGCACACGAAGGCGCTGGTCAGATTGCTGTCCATCACCGTGTGCCATTCTGCAAGCGTGTACTGCTCGGGCTGCTTGCGGATGCTCATGCCGGCATTGTTGACCAGGATGTCGAGCCGGCCGTAGGTCTTCATCGTCTCCGCCATCAGGGCGCGACAAGACTCTTCCTTCAGGACGTCGACCGGGATGGCGGTTGCCTTGGCCCCCTTGCTCTGGATCTCGGCCACGGCCGCCTTGTTCTTTTCCGCATCGCGACCCGCGACGACGATCGTCGCACCGGCCCCGGCCATGCCCAGTGCCATGCCGAGCCCGATGCCGCCATTGCCGCCGGTGACGACCGCGACGCGGCCGGAAAGATCGAACAACTTCATGCCTTTTCCCCTCTGCGAAGCGGGTTTGTATAGCCGACGCGCGCACGTCGAAACAGAACGATCGGTCATTTCTCTTTGCCAGTGATGGCCGTTCTCTTTGATGATGATCACCGCTACGCTGCCGACAGAGCAGGAGAGGGGTGCGTATGCGTAAACTTGTGGGACGCCGGGCCACGCTGGCCGGCAGTGCGGCGCTGGCAACGGCCTCGTTGATTCGTCCGCGCGAGGCGCGCGCCGCCAAGGCGCTGACGGTGGTGCTCGAATCGGAAGTTACGATTCTCGATCCGCACGTCATCACGGCGACGATCACGCGCACGTTCGGCCTGCATGTCTTCGACATGCTGTTCGCCATGAACGAGAAGGGCGAGATCAAGCCGCAGATGGTCGAGAGCTACGACAGCAGCCCCGACAAGCTCATCTGGACTTTCGTGCTGCGCGATGGGCTCAAGTGGCACGACGGCGCGCCGGTCACGGCCGAGGATTGCGTCGCCTCGCTGAAGCGCTGGTCGGTGCGCGATCCGCTGGGCAAGATGCTGATGGCCGATACGGCGTCCCTGGCGGCCGCCGATGCCAGGACCCTCAAGCTCGTGTTGAAGCAGCCCTTCCCGCTGATTCTCGAGGTGCTGGGCAAGCCCAACGCACCTCTGCCGGTGATGATGCCGGCCAGGCTCGCCGCGACGCCGGCCGATCAGCGCATCGGCGATCCGATCGGCTCGGGCCCGTTCCGCTTCCTCAAGGACCAGTGGCGACCCGGCAACGCCATGGTGCTGGAGCGCAACCCGGCCTACGTGCCGCGCAAGGAGGCGCCCGATTTCCTGTCCGGCGGCAAGAACGTCAAGATCGACCAGCTCACGCTGAGGGTCATGCCCGACCAGTCGACCGGCGCCAACGCGCTGATGGCGGGCGAGATCGACTACATGCAGTACCTGCCGTTCGACATGCTGCCGGTGCTCGAGAAGAACAAGTCGGTCAAGCTGATGGGGCTGGGCGGCATCCATCAGTTCCAGGGCAATTTTCGGCTCAACCACGCGGCACCGCCGTTCGATAACCCCGCAGTTCGCAAAGTGTTGTGGAAGCTGGTCGATCAGGACGCGACGCTGACGGCGATCGGCGTCCCGGAGCGCTATCGCAGCAAGACGTGTCCGTCGTTCTGGATGTGCGGCACGCCGCTGTCGACCGATGCCGGCGCGAGCGCAGCCAAGGTCGACCTCGCCGCGGCCAAGGCCGAACTGAAGGCATCGGGCTACAAGGGCGAACCGGTGATCATCCTCGAGGTCGCGGGCTCGATCAGCCAGACCGCCTCACGCGTGCTGGTCCAGAACATGCGCGACGTCGGTTTCACCGTCGAGCAGCAACCGCGCGACTGGCCGACCGTTCTTGCCCGGCGCGCCAAGAAGGATGGCTGGTCGATGTTCCCGGTCTACTCCAACGGCACCGACATGTATTCGCCGCTGACCCACTTCTACGTCGCTGCAACCTGCAACGACTTTCCGGGTTGGTCCTGTGACAACCGGGTCCCTGAGCTGATGAAGGCGTTTACGCGCGCCGCCACCCTGGATGACCGTCGCAGGATCGCAGCCGACATCCAGGTTGTGGCCTACGAGATGGTGCCCTCGCTGATGTGGGGGCAGTTCACCATCCCGGCGGGCTATCGCACGGATCTCAAGGGCCTGATGCAGTCCTCCTATCCGATGTTCTGGGAGGTCGATCGTTGAGCGATGCACGAGGTGAGAGCATGGTGAGACACAACGAAGCCGCCCACCGCTACGAGCTGGAAACCGACCACGGCCTCGCCATCGCGGTTTATCGCCAGCAAGGCGACAGCGCGGTCTTTACCCACACTGAGGTGCCGCCGGAGGACGAGGGCAAGGGGATCGGCGGCCGGCTGGTACGCGCCGCGCTGGACGATACGCGCCGGCGCGGCCTTAAGATCGTTCCGGCATGCAGCTTCGTCGTCGCCTTCGTGCGCCGCCACCCGGAGTACGCAGCCTGATCAGGCCGCGAGCGCGCGGACGGTCAGGAAGGCTGTAGTCGCCGCGACCGCCGTCGCGGCCGCGCCCCAGGCGAGATCGACCAGGCTGACCGCCATCGGCCAGCCACGCAGGGTGGCGAGATTGGTGAAATCGTAGGCGGCATAGACGCAGATGCCGAACAGCGCGCCGAACAGCAGGACGCCCGGCCAAGAGCCGGCGGCCGGCAGGACGAACACGACGATGCCGAAGGCGTGGATCAGGTAGAACGCCGCAGCGGGCAGCCAGTTGGGCCGGTCGAGCAGCAGGGAGCCGAGGCGTGCGTAGTAGAAGTCGCGCGCAACGACCCCGAGCCACAGCGCGTCCAGCACGGCGATCGTGAGCAGCGCGGCGGTATAGCCGATGACGGCAGTTTTCATGGTGGCTCCTGTCGACCCGACCTCATACGGGCCGCTCGCCCACTCGGATCATGCAAAGTGAGTGCGCAGCATGTCGCGGGCGGCGGTGCCGGCAGCAAGCGTCCAGCAGTTTATGATGGCGACGCGAAAGCCGCCCGGCGGCATCGCGTGGCGACCCGGCGGCAGGTCTTCGTGGAAGGTGATCTGCAGACTGGAGACATCGGGCAGCCGGCGCACCGCCTGCTGCAGCTCGGCAGGCGGATGGCGATATTGTGCGCGATGCGGCACGAACAGCACGACGCTGTAGCCAGTGCGCCTCGCCGAATCGTCGAACTGCCACAGCTTTCGCGCATACAGGCCAACCAATGCCTCGACCCATCCGGCGCCGTAGAGATCGGGCCATTGGTCGGCGAAGCGCAAATGCGCTTCGATGATGCGACCACCAATCGTCTCTAGGTTCAGCATGCCGGTGTAGCCGCGCAGATGCTCGCGACACCAGCGTCCGCACCAGTCCTCGATGGCGGGGACCGCTTCGGCGTGGACCTCCCAGTAGTCGAACGTGCCCTCGCCACTGGCAATACCGCGAGCGTGACGCCACCACCGCGGATCGCCATCGACGACCGCGACGTCGCTGCTGACGTGATCACCTTCGAGCAGGGTCGACCACATATGGCCGGGCCGGTAGGCCTCCGTGTAGTCGGCAGGCGAGGTGAGCACGCGGCTGCCGACGCCCATGCCCTTTAGGTTGTAGATTGGCTTCGAGAATACGGGGTAGTTGGAAGGAGGAACGCCGTGCGGGGCTGCTGCCATTTTTTGGCTGGTAGCCACGGTAAGCTTGTCGTAGACCCAGCGATGTTCCGGATTCCACAGCCAACCGTCACAGTCCTCAGTCGGTATGAAGACGTCGGCCGGACAGGCAGCGCTCGCAAAATATTGCATGCGCCAGGGGTCGATCTCGCAAATAGGCACTTGAATTCCTAGATGCTGCAAGCGGACGATGGAAACAGTGAGGGCGCGGCCCGGCCATTGCAACCGGGTATTGCGCTATGCGTTGCACGCGGTGCGGAGGTGACGTGTCGGACCAGCAGACGCTGAGCAGACGGGTAGTCGATTCTCCTGGTCCCGAACGGTTCATGACCGTACGCGACTATACCGAACGTCTCGCGGATCCCCTGTCTCCCGAGGACCAGACGGTCCAATCGATGCCTGATGCCAGCCCGACCAAGTGGCATCTCGCGCACACCACGTGGTTTTTCGAAACCTTCGTGCTGAAGCCGTATGCACCGCGCTATCAGCCGTTCGATCCGGCCTACGAGTACCTGTTCAACTCCTACTACGAGGCGGTCGGCCCGCGGCATCCGCGCCCGCAGCGCGGCATGATCACGCGTCCCGGCGTCGAGGAGATCCTGGCCTATCGTCGCTATGTCTCCGAGGAGATGATCAAGCTTCTGCACAGCGGCGACGATCGCATCGAGCCGCTGGTCGAACTCGGCCTCCACCACGAGCAGCAGCACCAGGAATTGGTGCTGATGGATGCCAAGCACCTGCTGTCGCTCAATCCACTGCGCCCGAGCTACAGCGCTGCGGCGCCGACGCTCTCGTCTCAGGAGGGTCCGCTGGAGTGGCGCCAGTTCGCCGGCGGTCTGCATGAGGTCGGCCACGCAGGTCCCCGCTTCGCCTTCGACAACGAGGGACCACGACATCGCGTGTGGCTCGATCCGTTTGCGGTGGCGACGAGACCCGTGACCTGCGGCGACTATCTCGCATTCATCGACGATGGTGGCTATCGACGCGCCGATCTCTGGTTGTCGGCCGGCTGGGAGTGTGTCGGCCAGCGCGGCTGGCAGGCGCCGCTTTACTGGCAGAAGGGCGGAAAGGGTTGGCAGGTCTTCACGCTTGCCGGCATGAAGCCGGTCGATCCGGCCGAACCGGTCTGCCATGTCAGCGCTTTCGAGGCGGCGGCCTACGCCAAGTGGGCAGGTAAGCGCCTTCCGCGCGAGCAGGAGTGGGAAGTTGCCGCGGAATCGCTGGGCGGCGTTGGACAGGTTTGGGAATGGACCGCCAGTCCATATATCGCCTACCCGGGGTACCGCGAGCCGGCCGGCGCCATCGGCGAGTACAATGGCAAGTTCATGGCCAACCAGATGGTGCTGCGCGGCGGCTGTGCCTTCACGCCGGCGGATCACATTAGACCGACTTACCGGAATTTCTTTCCGTCCGAAGCGCGCTGGATGTTCGGTGGCCTTCGCCTGGCAGAGGATTTGCGATGAACGTTTCGGCATTGGCGATCGAGGGGCTCGAGGCCGTCGACCGGGGTGAATTCGAGGACGCGGTTCTGTCGGGACTGTCGCGCCATCCGCGCGCCATTCCCGCCAGGTTCCTGTACGACGAGCGGGGCTCGGAGCTGTTCGACCAGATCTGCGAGTTGCCCGAGTACTACCTGACGCGCACGGAGACGGGGATCCTTGAGGCCTGCGCACCCGAGATCGCCGCGATCGCCGGGCCGGGCTGCGCACTGATCGAGTACGGCAGCGGTTCCAGCGTCAAGTCGCGGCTGCTGCTTGATGCCATGGTCGATCTCTCGGCGTACGTGCCGATCGACGTCTCGCGCCGCCATCTCGACGCCACAGCGACGGCACTGCGACGGGATTATCCCGATCTCGAGGTTCGTCCGGTCTGCGCCGACTACATGGGCCTGAGCGAGCTGCCCGGGGAGGTGAACGGCGCGCGGCGGCTCGGCTTCTTTCCGGGTTCGACCATCGGCAACCTGACGCCCGGTGAATCGACGGCGTTCCTGCGCCGCGCTCGCACGTTACTTGGCGAGAGGGGCGCCCTGGTTCTCGGCGTCGACCTGAAGAAGGATCCGCGCCGCCTGCACGACGCCTACAACGACTCCGCCGGAGTCACGGCGCAGTTCTCGCTCAATCTGCTGCGTCGCATGAACCGCGAGCTGGGTGCCGATTTCGATTTGGCGGGCTTCGCCCACGACGCTTTCTACAATGCCGTCGAAGGGCGCATCGAGATCTACCTGCGCAGCCTCAGCCCGCAGGTCGCGACGGTGGCCGGCCGACGCTTCAGCTTTTCGGCGGGCGAGCGGATCCACACGGAATGGTCCTACAAGTTCGACAGCGCCGGAATCGAAGCACTTGCCGACAGCGCCGGCTTCGTCATTGCCCGCACCTGGACCGATCCGGCGAACCTCTTTGCGGTCACGTATCTGGACGCGACTTGAGTCTGGCGGTGAGCTCCCTGTGAAGATGATCGTCGCGTATGCGCGGCAGCATGCGACGTAGCATCTCGTCCGTCGGCCGGCCGGAGCGTTCGGCTTCGGCGAGATCGACGAGGAACGCGGCAATCTCCTCCTTCGACGCGAAGCCCATGTAGGTGTCGTCCGCCTCGTCGATGTAGCACACGGGCGAGCTGGACCGGGGTGAATCGGCCTCTGGCGCCCTGGGCTTGGGCGAACCGGGCTTGTCGCCTTTCCCGGTCATGCCGGATGCCACCATCGGCCGGCGAGCACGACGCCGGCCGACAACAGGCGCTTGTCGCCCGACATGTGTTCGCCAATCGAGTCGGCATAGTCGAACGTGCCACTCACCAGGTCGATCACGGTCGCCTCGCCGACGCTGCCAACCTTCAACGTTCCGAGACCGGGTCGCTTGATCGCGAGGGCGGCGTTGACTGTGGCGAGCTTGATCACCGTCGACAGGTCGACGCCAAGGCAAAGGAACTTCGACATCGTGGTCAGCAAGTCGAAGGCCGGCCCCTCGATCGAGATCACGTGCACGTCGGAGGAGATGACGTCGGGCAGGAAGCCGGCAGCCAGCATTCCGCGCGTGGTGCCGAAGCCAAATGAGCCGCCGCCATGGCCGATGTCGAAGATCACGCCGCGAGAGCGGGCGGCGAGGACCTCGTCGCGCACCTTGCCGTCAGCCCGCACCGGCGCATTGGGGAAGGGGCGGAAGCAATGGGTGAGGATGTCGCCCGGCCGCAGCCGGTCCATGACCTCGCGGCGCGACGGCGGCGGCATGTCGAGATGGGCCATCACCGGCAGTCCCACCTCCTCGGCGACGTCGAGGGCGATGTCGAGTGGCGCAACGCCGGAATCGCCGCTCGCCGTGCGGCCAACGCGCACCTTGATACCGAGGACGAGGTCCTTGTGCTCATGGGCCACGCGAACCGCCTCGCGGGCGTCGATCAGGCGCATGTCGCAATTCTCGCCCACCATCACAGCCTTGGAGAAGGCGAAGATCCCGGGGAAGGAAACGTTGAGGTAGGGCAGGATGCGCACGGCGGAAGGTTCGATCACGTGCTTGCGGAAGCCATGGAAGTTGCCCGGCCCGGCGCTGCCGGCGTCGACGAAGGTGGTGACCCCGCCGGTGCGCGCCAACAGCTCGGCCTCGACGCCGAGCGACGTGCCACCCCAATAGACATGGGTATGCAGGTCGATCAGTCCAGGGGCGACGATCTTGCCCCGAACGTCCCGTTCACTGGTGCCCGACAGCCCGTCGCCGATCGCCGAGACCTTTCCATTGGCAAAGGCGATGTCGGTCAACTTGTCGAGCGCCTGCGAAGGGTCGACCACCCTTCCGTTCTTCAGAACCAGATCGTTCATCGCCCCAGGACATCCCTTGCTTGCATTCGGATTGCCGCGGCCGCGGCACGCCAGCCTTATCGCACCGTCGCCATGGCCTTTGCCAGCGCGCCGGCGCGGGGCAGGGATACGTTTTCGAGGCCGAGCCAGTCGGCCATCAGGCGCAACTCCTCGCGCAAGGGGCCGGCGACGACGCGCGCATCCTGCCCGGGTTCGAGATGCAGGGCGGGGACGACCAAGGTGGAGTTCGCACGATCGGCCTTGAGGTCGACCCGTCCGACCAGCCGGTCGCCCAGCAGGAACGGCAGCACGTAGTAGCCGTGCTTGCGCTTGGCCTGCGGCGTGTAGATCTCGATGCGATAGAAGAAATCGAAGATCCGCTCGGTGCGGTCACGCTCCCAGATCAGGGGGTCGAAAGGTGCCAGCAGGGCGCGCGCCTCGACGCGCCGCGGCTGGCGTGCCTCCGGATCGAGATAGGCCGGATAGTTCCACCCCTCGACGTCGACCGGCAGGAGACTACCGGCCTCGACGAGCTCGGCCAGGCGCGCCTTGGTGTCGGCGACGCCGAGGCGATAGTAGTCGCGCAGGTCGAATTCCGTTGCAACACCCAGCGCGCGTGCCGACAGGAGCAGCAGCTGCCGTTGGGCTTCCTCGGCCGGCGGGGTGGGAAGGTTGCGCACGCGCTCCGGCAGGACGCGCTCGGTGAGATCGTAGACGCGTTCGAAAGTGCCGCGCCGCGTCGCCGTCGTCACGAGGCCGGCAAAGAACAGCCATTCGACGGCCAGCTTGCCGTCGCTCCAGCCCCACCACGCGCCGCGGCCGGCACCGCCGTTCGACAGCTCGGACGCAGCGATCGGGCCGCGGTCGGTGATCTCGCGCAGGACCTCGTCGATGTAGGCGGCCTTCTCGCGGCGAAACTGGTGCAGCTTGGCCTTGCCGTCGCCGGCGTTTGCGGCGGCCCGCTGCATCCGCCAGCGCAGCAGGGGCTGGCTGTCGAACGGCAGCAGCGATGCTTCATGGGCCCAGAACTCGAACAGGCCACGCTGGCTTTTGCGCCCCCAGGCGAGACGGTCGAGATGGTCCGAATCGTAGTTGCCCAGACGCGAGAACAACGGCAGGTAATGAGCACGAGCCAGAACGTTGACGGAATCGATCTGCAGCAGACCCAGCCGGTCGATGGTGCGCTTGACATGGCCGGCATTGGCGGAACCGTCGGGTCGTTCGGCGGCGAAGCCCTGGGCGGCGAGGGCGATCCGTCGTGCGGCCGCGGCGGAGAGCTTTTTGCGGCGGCTCATGATGTCACTGCCGCCGGCCGCTCCGCCTTCGACAGGCGATCGACCAATCGCGCCGCCAGGGCCAGCAAGGTCAGGGTCGGATTTGAATGCGACGATGTCGGGAACACGGCGGCGCTGCAGACAAAGAGGTTGGGGATTCCCCAGACCTGCAGCTGATCGTCGACGACACCGTCGTTCGGCGACGTGCTCATTCGAGCACCGCCCATGTGGTGATTGACGTCGCTCAAATGGCTCTCGAAATCGGCGGCATCGGCTTGCAAGGTATCGAACAGTCGCACGTGGCCCAAGCCAAGTCTTTGGATTTCCTCGCCCAGGGTTCGACAGAAGCTCAGGACGGTGTCCCAGGTCAGGCGTCCGATGCGCCAGTGCAGACGCGCCTTGCGCGCGCCGAAGCGATCCCGCTCCCCGCTCAAGGCGATGTAGCTGTCGCATGACGGTTGCTGCTCGCACATCAGGGAGAGCTTGGCGGCCGCGCCCGGCTTGTAGATCAACCCGCTGCGCGCAAGCGTCCACAGGCCCGTAGCAAGCTGTCGGCTGCTGCGGGCCATCTTCAGCGCGCTCGCCAGCCGCGGCTGGCCGACGAACGATTTCAACTCGGACAAGGGGCCGATGGCATCGCCTTCGTAGAGCCACATCAGGCTGGCCGAGATGTTGAGCAGACGGTTGGTGCGCTGCCAGTCGGCGCCGGCGCTGAGGCGCACAGAATAGCGGCGTCCGCCGCGCACGCGGGTGCCGAACAATTCCTGCAGCGCCCGCATGTCCGAAGAATCGACGTAGCCGGCGTCGAGGCATGGGTGTTCCATGAAGGCCTTGCCGAGCCAACCGGAAGCACTGCCGAGGCCGCCTGCCATCTGATGGTCGTTGAGTAGCAGGATGCGATTGGCTTCGACGCCCCCGCACGCGAGCACCAGGGTCTTGACCGGCATCGTCCGGCGCCGGCCGCGGAAGTCGCCGATCTCGATCGTCTGGACCCGGCCATTGGGCGCGAGATCGATGCGCAGGAGGTGGGCGTTGTAGAGCACCGTGACGTCGCGCTCGAGGACCTGCCGGTGAAGCTTGTAGAAGTTGGGCTGTCTCGCCCACTTGGAATAGTGATAGTGCAGCAGGGCCGGATCGAAGCCCGGATCGCGGCGATCCAGCAAGCCGAGCATGTCCGAATCGTAGTTGCGCTCGTCGACCCCCATGAACCGGTTGGCGATGTCGTAGTAGGGCTGCAGCGTGTCGAAGGCGATCGGCCAGCCGCTGTGCTCGACCCAGTCACGTTTCTCGAAATCAAGCCTGCCGAAGGGCAGGGACTGGCCGCCCCAGGCCGTCGTCGTGCCGCCGATCGCGCGCTTGCGGTTCCACACGGCATTCGACATTTTCTTGCCGGTCTGCTCGATCTCGTTGAGGCTCTGGCGGTCGTCGTCGAGCTCGAAATGGCCACTCTCGATCACCAGCACGCGCCTGCCACGGTGAGACAGCAGGGCGGCGAGCAGGATGCCTGCAGCGCCCGCGCCGGCGATTGTCACGTCGAACGCCGCCCGATTGCCGTCGGGCGACTGTGTGTTGGCGTCGATGAACGGCATGTCCTGCCGGGTTATGGCCCAAGCGCCCCGACATTGTCGCGGATGTGGGCCAAGTTCGTCGAGGAGAAGAGAACCCGCCCACCCGGATTCGCCGACACGCAGCCCGCCAGGGCGCGCCCCGGTGCGCGGCCATCGCGCGCCACGCCACGAAGGCAGCTATGGAAGATGTGGATCTTCGAGGGAAACCGGTTGGGCAGTTCGGCATGCTGCGGCCAGGCTGGCCCGTACTCGTATTGCAATACGTCCCAGTCGGCGAGCTCCGCCGGGGTGAGCGCAAGATAACGGCTGCCGTGGGCCGCCACGCCGAGCTGGCCGATCTTGCCTGCCGCGCGCAGCTGCAGCAGGAAGTCGAGAGCGGCCGGCGCGAGAGAGGCCGGCAACGCCTCGTGCAGGAGGTAGAGATCGATGGTGTCGGTGTCGAGTGCACGCCGGCTGGCGTCGAACGATGACTCGACCTCGGCCCGTTCGATGCGACGGGGCAATGGCTCGGCGTCGGCTGCGGGTGGATCGTCGGTCGGCTTCGTGGGCGCGGGTGGGGGCTGCAGGCGGCGTCGCAGTGCGTTCAAGCGCATGGCGAGCCCCACCGGCAAGCGGGGCGCCCGTCCAGACGGCAGCCCGAACTTGGTTGCGATGCTTACCTGATGGCGCCTGCCGCGCAGAAAGTCGCCCAGCAGCCGCTCGGAGTAGCCGCGACCGTAGACCGGCGCCGTGTCGAAGTGGCGGATACCCAATTCGAGGACGCCCTCCAGCAGGTCGCGGGCCCGGCGAGGGCTGGCCAGCCCGGCCAGGGCGACGCAGCCGAAGCCCAGGCGATCCACAGCGCTCATCGCCCGGGCTTCGATCCGTTCGTCGTGCCTGGATGCGGCAATTCCATCCTCATGGCTCCCCCGGTAACCGAGCCGTCCGGCACGAAGGCGTGTTATACTATTAAAACATGACGTTGGAGAGCGACCTTTATGCGCCGGTGAAGGCACTTCTCGAAGGACAGGGCTACGTCGTCAAGGGCGAGGTGCGGGGTTGCGACGTGGTCGGGGTGCGCGGCGACGAACCGCCGGTGGTCGTGGAGCTGAAGCGCAGTTTCAGCCTTTCGCTGGTCTTTCAGGGGATTGACCGCCTGGCCTTGTCGGAACGGGTCTATCTTGCCGTCGGCAAGTGGCCGAAGCCGATGAAGGCGGTGCGGAAGCTGTGCCGCCGGTTGGGCCTGGGCCTGCTCGTGGTCGAGACCGGGCGCGCCGAGATCGTGCTCGATCCTGCGCCCTACCGGCCACGCCTGGACAAGCACAAGAAGGGCCGCTTGCTGGGCGAGCATGCACGTCGGGTTGGCGATCCGAATATCGGAGGCTCGACGTCGCGCGTTCCCTTGATGACGGCCTATCGCCAGGAAGCCCTGCGCTGTGCCGGGCTGCTGGTGGTCAATGGACCGATGGCGCCCAAGGCGATGCGCGCCGCCGCCGACGTACCGAACGCGGCGAAGATCCTGCAGCAGGATTTCTACGGATGGTTCGAACGGATCGAACGTGGCGTCTATGGCATCACGCCGAAGGGAAGATCGGGGCTCGAGCAGTTCGGTCGCAAGGGGCCGACGTGAGCGTCCGGGCCTTCAAGACGTTGGCCAAGAACAGCTGGCATCGCTCGTTTCGCGTCTTGCAGCGCGCCGGCATCAATCTTCTTCCCGCACATTTCTATTCGTGCGTTCCCGATCTCGACGATTTGGCGCGGCGCACCGACTGGCGCAAGCCGCGCAGCATGTACGGTGTCGCTCATCGCGACATCGACGGCCAGATGGCGCTGCTCGGCGAATGGCTCGCGCCGCAGACGGAGCGCCTCCGTCAGCGCTCCATCCATGCCGAGGCGATCGCCGGGAGCGGCAGTGACGGGGGGTACGGCGAGATCGACGCGGAAGTCCTGTTCGGTTTTGTCGCCACCAACAAGCCCGGGCGCATCATTCAGGTCGGATGCGGGGTCAGCACGGCCGTCATCACGATGGCTGCCGAAGCGGTCGGCGAGAAGCCCGAGATCGTCTGCATCGAACCCTATCCCAGCCCCTACTTGAAGGAGGCGGAAAGGAAGGGCGTTATCCGTCTGGTCGCCCAGCCGGCCCAGCTCGTCGACTATTGGCAACTCGCGGCGCTGGGGACCGGCGATCTCCTGTTCGTCGATTCCACCCACGCCGTGAAGCCGGCAGCGAGGTGAACTATCTGATCCATGAAGTGCTGCCGAGGTTGTCCAATGGCGTTTGGGTGCATTTTCACGACATCTATTTCCCCTACGACTACACGCGCGGCGCCCTCGACAGCGATCTCTTCTTCCCCCAGGAGAGCACGCTGCTTTACGCCTTCCTGACCGGCAATGACCGCTATCGCCTGGAAGTTTGCCTCAGCATGATCCACTACGCTGCGGCAGACAGGTTGCAACGCCTGATTCCCAAGTATCGGCCCAACGATCAGATTGACGGCCTCGCGGGCCAGAGGGGCAAGCACTTTCCGAGCTCGGCTTGGCTGCGTGTTGTCGGCCGTTAGCGGGAGGCGACCGCCCGCGACGGGCATTGCGGCCGGGTTCACTCATGAACCGTATTCCTATGCACTTTTTGAGTAGAATGCGGCAATGATCGCACGACCATCCAGGGCCGGGAGTGGCATTGGAGACGCTCTCTCGTCGATCCCGATGGAGTGGCTGCTGCGGGCGGTTCTGGGGGGTGGCTGCGCCGTGCTGATGTACCTGGCATGGCCGGTTGCTTCGGGCGCGGTGGAAGCACAAAAGGCCGACAGGGTCATGTTCGACCTGCGTACGCGGCAGCCGTTGAAGCTGCCCGCCGTGCTGGCAGCGATGCAGGCGCTGGATCGGGCTGTCGATGCCGATCCGGTCGCTGGCCGGCGCCTCAAGCGAGCTGAGTTGCTGGCTGGCGCGGCACTGGCGACTGTGCTCCCGGTGAGCAACGAGCAACGTGCGAGCTGGCTGAAGAAAGCCGAAGCCGATCTCGAGTTCGGTCTCGCCAACGACCCCGCTCGGGGTATCGCCTGGGCGCAGCTCGCTTCCGTCCGCCAGGCGCTCTACGGCGCGTCGGCAAATGTCGTGTCCGCGCTTTTGATGTCGATCGACACGGCGCCGATGCTCAACGTCTTATGGCCGCCCCGCCTGCAGCTCATCTTCGACAACTGGCGATTCTTCACACCCGAGGAACGCGAGCGGGTCGTCGCGCATGTCGCCCAGACCTGGCGCCTGAGCACCGACCGCCGCTGGTTTGCCGAATCCATCCGCTCGCCGATCGACGAGCTCTTCCTGCGCCATGCCCTGGGTGACGATCAGAATGCCCAGGACGAGCTCGAGAAGCTGATCAGGGGTGTGCGGAAGAAATGAGCGGCGACATCGAGGAGACGGACAGACGGCGGCTGGCGGTGCTGGCGGTGATGCGCCAGGCCGCCGACTGGCTGGTCATGGTGGTGCTGTTTGGCGTGATCGCCTTCTCGTCCATACCGATGGGTGCGAACCGCGACTGGGCCTGGGGGCCGATCGTGATCGTCATCAGCTTGCTGGGCCTCGCCATGGCCGCCGGCCTGGGAACTCGGTCCGGATTCGAGGTCGCCGACGCCGAGCGCAAGCCGTTGCTGGTTCTGCTCGCTCTGTTCGCGCTGTTCATCGTGATCGTGCTGCTGCAGATGACCAGCTGGATGCCGGCGACCGCGGCGGCATGGTTTTACGAACGGGCGGCGAGGCTGCTGGGGGCAGCGAACACGCCGGTGCCTTCATTGGCCGTCGACGCCGAACGCAACAGCCTGCTCAAGGCCATGGCTTGCGGTGCCATCTTCTTGATGGTTCGTGCGCTCGGTCGGCGTGCCTTCCGCCCGCGGCTGTTCCTGATGTTCTTCGTCGCCAGCGCCGTCCTGGTGATGACCTACGGCATCACGATGCAGATCACGACCAACTCCTGCTATGTCGGTGGCTATCTCAAGAAGGAGGGCGGCTATTCCTCGTTGACCGACGCCTGCGTCATGTCCGGCACCTTCGTCAACAGCAACTCGTTCGCCGCCTATCTCGGAATGGGCATCGTGGCAGCGGTCGCCCTGATCTTTGCGCCTCGTCCGCAGCCTCGCCTCGTCCTGTACGGTTATGAGGAGGTCGAAGGCGTTATCGCCTCGTTAACGGGATTTCGCCTGACCCTGCTGGCGATCTGTCTGTTCCTGCTGAGCGGCATCCTGATATCTGCCTCGCGAGCCGGCTTCGTCTCCACCCTGGTTGGCGTTGGCCTTGCCATCGGTTTGCTGATGCGGGGCCGTTGGCGTTCACGGCCGGAGTTGACGCGGATTTTTCTCGTGGCGCTGGTGTTGGTCCTCGTCGTCGGCCTGTTTGCCAGCGGCGCGCTGATTTCCAAATCGATGAAGGCCCACGATGGGGGCAACCGTCTCGACATCTGGCTGGCATCGCTGCACGCGCTTCGCGAATCACCCTGGCTGGGCTGGGGCCTCGGCAGCTTCGCCGATATTTACACGGTGCTTCAGCCGCCGGCGCTCACCCAGGCCAACGACCTTGCCCATTCGACTCCGCTCGAGCTCCTCGTCGAGCTCGGCATTCCCGGGGGGATCGTGGCCTTCGCCATTGTGCTCTTGCCTTTGGCCGTCTGCCTGCGCGGTGCACTCAGGGCGCAGCGTGGATCGCGCTATCTCTCCGTCGCTGCCCTGGCGATGCCGGTCGTGCCAATTCTCCACTCATTCATCGATTTCAGCCTTCAGATGCCGGCCATCGAATTTGCCGTCACCGCCATGCTCGCCATCGGCTGGTCGCGAGCCTTTGCTTCCCAGAACGGAAGGCAAAGGCAATTTACCTGACAGGATGCTCTCAATTATAATCACTTCGGGTGAAAATGTATGCCATTGGGAGGCATACGGTGAGTTTCGAAATTGCCCTCGGGAGAGGCATGACGGACGCTTTCAATCGATGACCGCGCCAGTTGACAGCCGTGGTGAAGGGCAATTCACCGGCAGCGGCTTTTCCGGCGTGCTGCCTGCCGATTCCCGGAGCCATGCCTCGGGACGGGGCCCCACCGCCACGTCAGCCCTGCGTTCGGCACCGCAACGCTTCATCGAGACATGGGTCGACGCCATGGTCGGCTTCCTGTTCTGCGTGGTGCTGCCGATCCCGATCTATGCCGTCGGCCAGCCTTTTTCGCACGGCGTACAAGGCGCCGAGCTTACCATCATCACCACGGCGCTCGCCTATTCGTTCGTCTGGTACTGCGCGCGCCGTCTCGACACCTTTCCACGCGCTGCCCTGCAGGGCAATTTCGGCTACGTGGCGCCGGTCGCAGTTCTCACCTATGCGTTGTTTGCTGCCGTGCTGCTGCTGCTGAGGCTGGACTATTCGCGCGTCCAGTTCTTCGGATCCGGCCTCTTGACCATGTTGTGGATGGTGGGTGTCTCCCAGCTGCGGGCGCGCTACCTGGTGCGGGCCTATGCCGTCATTCCGAAAAGCTCGATCGCCGCCATGCCGCAGCTGGGCACCTGCCGTTGGCTCGATTTCGACCTCGTGCGCCAGCAGCGCCTCGGAATCGATGCCATCGTCGCCGACCTCGGGGGCGAACTGGAGAAGGGGCAGCTGGCGGCACTGGCCGACGCCGCGCTCGCCGGTGTGCCGGTGCTCGATCGGCGGTACATCCTCGAGTCACTGACCGGCCGCACGCCGCTCGGCGGACTGACGCCCAACGAATTCGGGGCATTGTTGCCGTCGCGGCAATATCTCGTCATTCGCCGGCTCGTCGAGCTCTTCCTGACGGTGCTGTGCCTGCCGCTTCTGCTTCCGGTGATGGCGATCGTGGCGGTTGCCGTACGGCTCGACAGTCCTGGCCCGATCTTCTTCGTGCAGACACGCATCGGCCGGCGCAGCAAGCCGTTCCGGATGATCAAGTTCCGTACCATGTATCACGGAGCCGGCGGGCCGAGCTTCACAACGGCGTCGGACAAACGGATCACCAGGGTCGGCGGCGTCCTGCGGCGCAGCCGGCTCGACGAGCTGCCGCAGCTGATCAACGTCTTGATGGGCGACATGAGCTGGGTCGGCCCGCGGCCGGAAGCGGCGACGCTCGAGGAGCGCTACGTGCGCGACATCGAGCACTTCGCGCTGCGCGGCATCGTGCGGCCGGGCGTGACCGGCTGGGCGCAGATCAACCAGGGCTACGCCCATGAGGCGGATGAGATGCGCTCGAAGCTCGAGTACGACCTCTACTACCTGAAGCATTGCTCGCTGTGGCTCGACCTCGTGATCGTGCTGCGCACCTTCGCGGTCATCTTTCACGGTACCGGCGCCCGCTGACCGCTCATGTTCCTGGAAGCCCTTCGTCGACTATGTGTGGAATAGCCGGCATCCACGCCTATCTGGGACCTGCCTCGCCGGTCGATCGTGCCGAGCTTGTGCGCATGAACGACCGCATGGTTGCGCGTGGACCGGACGGCAGCGGCCTGTGGCTGAACGATGACGGCCGCACGGGCTTTGCCCATCGCCGCCTCGCCATCATCGACCTGAGCGACAGCGGTGCCCAGCCGATGCACAGCGCCTGCGGTCGCTTCACCATTACCTTCAACGGCGAGATCTATAACTATCGCGAGCTGCGCACCGAGCTGCAGTCCAAGGGTTACGCCTTTCGCAGCGGCTCGGATACCGAGGTGATGCTGCAGCTCTACGCCGAGCATGGCGCTGAGATGGTCGGCAAGTTGCGCGGCATGTTCGCGTTCGGCCTGTGGGATGCCGAGAAGCGCATCCTGCTGCTGGCGCGCGATCCGCTCGGCATCAAGCCGCTGTACTGGGCCGACGACGGCTGGACACTGCGCTTCGCCTCGCAGGCCAAGGCGTTGCTGGCCGGCGGAAAGCTCGAGTGCGAGCCCGACCCGGCCGGCATCGTGGGTTTCCATTTGTTCGGCAGCGTACCGGAGCCCTTCACCGTATGGCGCGGTATCCACGCGCTGCCGGCCGGCACGACGCTGGCCGTCGATACGAGCGGGCCCGGCGCGCCGCGGCGCTACTACGATATCGCCTCGGCGCTCGCCGATCGGGCTGCGAAGGGCGAGGGCGGGACCGTCGATCCGCGCCGGCAGCTCGCCGAGGCCTTGCACGACTCGGTGCGCCATCATCTGGTGGCCGACGTGCCGGTCGCGGTCTTTCTTTCGGCCGGCCTCGACTCCGGCGCGTTGCTGGGGACGATGGCCGAGCTCGGCGCGCACGACGTGTCGGCCGTGACGCTGGGATTCAGCGAGTTCGATGGCCTGCCTCACGACGAGGTGCCGTTGGCCGCCGAGGTGGCAAAGCGCTATGGCGCACGCCACATCGTGCGGACCATCGATCGAGCGGAGTTCGAGCACGATCTGCCGGCCATCCTCGATGCCATGGACCTGCCGACGATCGACGGGATCAACACCTGGTTCGTCGCCAAGGCGGCGCACGAGGCGGGCATCAAGGTCGCCTTGAGCGGGCTGGGAGCCGACGAGTGCTTCGGCGGCTATCCATCGTTCTTCGACGTGCCGCGCAGCGTGCATTGGGTCCGGCCCTTCTCCTGGCTGCCCGGCCTCGGCGTGCTGGCCCGCCACGGCTTGACGACCGCGGTTGCCAGGGGTCTCGGCCTCCATCCCAAGATGGCCGGGATTCTCGAGTATGGCGGCAGTTGGGCGGGCGCCTACATGCTGCGCCGCAGCGTCTACATGCCCTGGGAGCTTGAAGACCTCCTCGAGCCGACCGTGCTGCGGGAGGGCTTGCGACGGCTGGCTCCCTTGAGCCGCATCGCCACCCAGCTGCAGGCAGGCCGGCCGCTCGGCGCCTTCGACAAGGTTGCGGCGCTCGAGACGGCGCTCTACATGCGCAATCAGTTGCTGCGCGATGCCGACTGGGCCGGCATGGCGCACGGCGTCGAGATCCGGGTACCGTATGTCGACCCATTTTTTCTCGCCAGCCTGCCGCCCGGCGATGTGCTGGCGCGTATCGACGCCAAGAAGGCGGTGGCCGCGGTGCCGGTTCCCCCGCTGCCCGGAACCATACTGAACAGGCCAAAGACCGGCTTCGCCACCCCGCTCGGGCGCTGGCTGCGCGCCGCGGCCGGAGCCTCTGCAGACCAAGGTGCCGACTTTTCGGTTGCATCACGGACCTGGGCCGTGCGCGTCTGGCAACACGGTTGGGCCGCGCCGGCGCCGGCATGAGATGGCAATGACGACCCGCATCCTGGCCCTGGTCACCGATGCCTACGGCATGCGGGGCGGCATTGCGCGCTACAATCGCGACCTGTTCGAGGCCTTGGTCAGCCATGGCGCGGAAGTCTTCGTCCTGCCCCGGCACGGCAGTGCCGAGGGCCTGTCATTGCCGGCCGGCATCCAGCAGTTTCCAGCCGTGCTCGATCGACTGAGATTCTGCCTGGCGTCGCTCGGCGTCATCTGGCGTTGCTGGCCGGTCGACGTGGTCTTCTGCGGGCATGTGTTCATGGCGCCGTTCGCGCGGCTGGTGGCTCGTCTGACAGGCGCGCGCTACTGGCTTCAGGCGCATGGCGCCGAGGTTTGGACCGACCGCCGCGACATGGTGCGCCGGGCGATCGAGGCGGCCGACATGGTGAGCACGGTAAGCCGGGCGACGCGACGATTGTTGCTCGACTGGGTCGATCTCGCACCCGACCGCGTACGGGTCCTGCCCAACACGGTCGACGATCGCTTCACGCCCGGTCCGCCGTCGGAGGCAACGCGAGCGCGACTGCAACTGGGATCGGGGCCAGTGCTGCTCACGGTTGGCCGCATCTCTTCGACCGAGCGCTACAAGGGCCATGAGCAGATCTTCGCTGCCTTGCCGATCCTGCGGCAGCGCTTCCCCGATCTCGTCCATGTCGTGGCAGGCGATGGCGACGATCGCGCCCGGCTGGAGCAGCGCGCCGCCGAGCTGGCCGGCGACCGGGATGCCGTGCGCTTCCTGGGTTATGTGCCCGACAACGATCTGCCGGATCTCTATCGCCTGGCCGATCTGTTCGTGATGCCAAGCTCGGACGAGGGCTTCGGCATCGTCTATCTGGAAGCGGCGGCGTGTGGCCTGCGCGTGGTCGGAGGGGCAGGAGGCGGCAGCAGGGATGCCATCCCCGATGGCCGAGTGGGTGTCGTCGTCGATCCCAACGACCAGGCCGCGCTTGTCGACGCAATCCAGCGGTTGCTCAGGCAGGGCAAGGTCGATCCCGCTGCCATCGAGCCCTACCGTCGACCGCACTTTGCCGCCGCCGCCGGTCGACTCCTGGCTCGCCTTCTGGCGCAGCCGCGTCGTATGAGGGGTGCAGCATGAGCACTTCCCAAGCCGACTCTGTCCGGCGGCTGGTCCTCGAGGCGGGTGGCGCCGACCGCCAGTACTGGCTGGACCTCTGGCGCTATCGCGAGCTGTTCTTCATCCTGGCCTGGCGCGACGTCGCGGTGCGCTACAAGCAGACGGTGATCGGCATCGCCTGGGCGTTCCTGCGACCGTTCCTCACCATGGTCGTGTTCACCGTGGTGTTCGGCCGGATCGCCAAGCTGCCGAGCGAGGCGGGGGCGCCCTATGCCGTCATGGTGTTCACCGGCCTGCTGCCGTGGACCCTGTTCTCATCGGTGCTGGGCGACGCCGCAGCCAGCGTCGTCGGCAACGGCCAGCTGGTCAGCAAGGTCTACTTTCCCCGCATGGTGATTCCGCTGGCGACCATGGTGGTCGCGCTGATCGACTTTCTCGTCAGCCTGGTGATTCTAGCCGGCCTGATGCTGTGGTACGCCGTAATTCCCGGCTGGCAGATCCTGCTGCTGCCGGGGTTCGTCGTGCTCACCCTGCTGGCAGCCCTTGGTCCGGCGATGTGGCTGGCAGCCATGATCGTGAAGTTCCGTGACTTCCGCTTCGTCGTACCCTTCGTCATCCAGGTCGGGCTGTACATTTCTCCAGTCGGCTTCTCGGCCACCCTTGTGCCGGATGACTGGAAGCTTCTCTACAATCTCAATCCGCTGGTCGGCGTCATCGACGGCTTCCGCTGGTGCATCCTGGGCGGGGACAGCCCGATCTACCTGCCGGGCTTCGCGCTCAGCCTGGTCGTCATCGGGGTCATGCTGTGGTGGGGCACGCGGAGCTTTCGCCGCACCGAGCGCAGCTTCGCCGACCTGATCTGATCATGCCGGATACCGTCATCCGCGCCGAAGGGCTGGGCAAACGATACCTGATCGGCCATCGCGTCCACCGCGAAGGCATCTTCGGCGAGGTCGTCATGCGCGGCGCCCGCAACATATGGCGCAAGGGCATCGACCTGCTGCGCGGGCAGAGCGTCATCGAAGGCGACGTCATCGAGGAATTCTGGGCTCTGCGGGACGTCAACTTCACCATCCGGCAGGGCGAGGTCATCGGCGTCATCGGCCACAACGGGGCCGGCAAGACGACGCTGCTGAAGATCCTGTCGCGCATCGTCGAGCCGACCGAGGGCCGGGTCGAGATCACCGGGCGCGTCGCGAGCCTGCTCGAGGTGGGCACCGGATTCCACCCCGAGCTCACGGGCCGGGAGAACATCTTCCTGAACGGCGCCATTCTCGGCATGAGCCAGCGCGAGGTGCGCGCGCGCATGGACGAGATCGTCGATTTCTCGGGGATCGAGAAGTTCCTCGATACACCGGTCAAGCGCTATTCGGTCGGCATGTACGCACGACTGGCTTTCGCCGTCGCTGCCCATCTCGAGACCGAAGTCCTGTTCGTCGACGAGGTTCTGGCGGTCGGTGATGCCGAGTTCCAGGCGCGCTGCCTGAACCGCATGTCCAAGGTCGCCAACGCCGGCCGCACCGTGCTGTTCGTCAGCCACAACATGGCAGCGGTGAGCGCGCTCACGCGCCGTGCGCTGGTGTTCCGCGGCGGGGTCCTGTCGTTCGATGGACCAATCCAGGATGCCGTCGCCCACTATGCCGAGTCCCTGAGCCGCATGAGCGTCGAGCGAGACTGGGGCCGGGGCACCAACGCGACCTTGCTCGAGGCATCGCTTCTGAACGAGGACGGCCATCCGACCGACCGCTACGAGCCGGGTGCGCCGCTCAGGCTTCGCGTTGTCATCGAGACCACCGGCATGCCCGGCATGTCGCTGGATGTCGTGCTGCGCGACGAGCACAATCTGCCGATCGCCTACTACTCCTCGAGCATCTTCAGCGCCATCTCGTTGCCGAGCGCGGCCGGCCGCTACGGCTGCACGCTCACGCTGGCGCCGTACTTCCTGGCATCGGGTCAGTACTGCTTCGACCTGATGACCAACTACAACAAATACCATGGCGATCATCGCGTCGATAACGCGGTTCGGTTCACCGTCGAGCTTTGCAGCCCCGATGGCATACCTTTCGACTTCAGCCAGAGCCTGGGTCAGGGTACGCACGCGATGCGGCTGAGCGGCCCCTTGCAGTTCGAGCCTGTGCCGGAGCCGGCCGGCGGCGAGAAGCGGCGAGGCTGATCGGTGCCCGAGCCGCGGAGGGTATGCATCGTGAGCCCTGGCAATCTCGCGTCGAACCCGCGGCTCTTGAAGGAGGCGGACGCACTCCATTCGGCAGGTTACGACGTGACCACCGTCCTGTCCGATTTCTCCGAATCCGTCCGGGCATTCGACGACGAACTCGTGGCAAGCGCGCCGTGGCGGGTGATCCGCATTGCCCGCCGGCGCGCCCTGAACCTGCGGTCTGCTGCGAGCGCCTTGGTCGCGCGGACCATGGGGGAAAGGGTCCCGCTGAGCCTGGCCTGTCGCGCGGCGGGCGGCGCACCGGTCGGCGCCATGATCCGCGCCGTCCGGGCGATCGAGGCCGACCTGTACATCGCTCACTATGTCGCGGCTCTGCCGGCGGCAGCTAAGGCCGCGCGCCGGCATGGGGCACTGCTCGGTTTCGATGCCGAGGACTTTCATTCCGGCGAGGGCACCGGTAGGGCCGGCGATGACTTTCGCATGAGGATGGTGGCAGCCGTCGAGCGGTCGACCCTGCCGGGTTGCGACTACAGCACGGCGGCGTCGCCGTCGATTGGTCGCGCCTATGCCGAACGCTATGGCATCACCCCCACCACGATCCTGAACGTCTTCCCGCTCGCCATGGCGCCGCAGCAGCCCAGGCCACGCGAGCGGTCGCCAGTCAGGATCAAGGCCTACTGGTTCTCGCAAACGATCGGCCTCGATCGCGGCCTCCAGGCCTTCGTTCGGGCAATGGCTCTCGCCAGGTGCCACGTCACGCTGGACCTCCGCGGCAGCAACCGATGGGGTCACGGCGATACGCTGATGAGGCTGGCTGGCGACCTCGGCATCGCTGACCGGGTGAGGCTGCTGCCGCTGGCCTCTCCCGGGGAGATGGTGAGGCTCGCGGCCGACTACGACCTGGGCCTGTCGCTGGAGACCGATGTCAGCGAAAGCCGCCGATTGTGCCTCACCAACAAGATCTTCATCTACCTGCTTGCCGGCATCCCGATGATGCTGAGCGACACGCCGGCGCAGCGCGCCCTGGCCGTCGATCTCGGCCGGGCGGCTGCCGTCGTCCCGTTGGCCGAGCCGGCGGCCATGGCGTCGGCTCTCGACCAATTGTGCGGGACGGAAGGTGCGCTCGAGGAAGCAATGGCGACGGCGTGGCGGCTCGGCCGCGAGCGTTACAACTGGGAAGTCGAGCAGCGATTGCTGCTGGCTGCGGTCGCCAATGCGTTCGAGGGCGCGAGCGCAGGTCCGGCATGGCGCCATTGATCGCGAACCGGCACCCTTGCATCGGCACAGCTATCGCATATGCCATTCTCCTCCGTCATCCCGAGCGGAGCCGCCCGAAGGGCGGCGCAGTCGAGGGACCTTTCTCCTCGACGTCGCAAAAGGAAAGGTCCCTCTACTACGCCTCCCTTCGACTACGCTCAGGGCAGGCGCTGCGCTCGGCGTCGGTCGGGATGACGGTGTTTTCTATCAAATGCGATAGCCCCGCTTGCATCGAAGGCGCGCGCTGATGCGGCTCCTGTTCACCGTCGATCCCGAGATCGAGGTGCCGCCGAAAACCTACGGTGGCATCGAGCGCATCGTCGATGCGTTGGTGCGTCACCTGCAGGCCGCCGGACACGAGCTCGCCCTGGTCGCCAGGCCCGGCTCGGAATGTCCGGCAAACAGGTTCTTCCCGTGGCCCGGGCTGATCTCCCAGTCGACGCCCGACACGGTGATGAACACTTGGACGCTGTCGAAGGCAGTGAGGAGCTTCCGGCCGCACGTCATCCACAGCTTCGCGCGTCTCGCCTATCTCACGCCGCACCTGCGCGGGCGGATCCCGATCATCATGACCTACCAGCGCTATCCGACGATGCGCACGATTCGCATGGCGCTGCGGCTGGCCAAGCCGGGGGTGGTGACGTTCACCGGCTGCAGCGAGTACATTGCCCGCCGCGGCCGGCCGGCTGGCGGCGAGTGGTACGGCATCCCCAATTTCACCGACACCGACGCCCTGCAGTTCAATGCCGGCGTACCCGCCGATGCGCCACTGGTGTTCCTGAGCCGTGTCGAGACGATCAAGGGGGCGGATTGGGCGATCGAGATGGCGCGCCGCACCGGGCGGCGCCTGATCATCGCGGGCAATCACGCCACCAGCGGGGAGGAGGGCGCCTATTGGACCGACCGGATCCTGCCCTGCATCGGCCGCGACGGCATCGAGTATGTCGGGCCGGTCGACGACGTGCAGAAGAATGCGTTGCTGCGCCAGGCGCTGGCGATGGTTGTGCCGATCCAATGGGATGAGCCGTTCGGCATTGTCTTCGCCGAGTCGCTCGCCTGCGGCACGCCGATCATTTCCTGTCCGCGCGGCGCCCTGCCGGAGATCGTTCGTCCCGGCATCGACGGCTTCCTGGTGAAGTCGATCGAGGAAGGATGCGCGGCAGTCGAACGCGTCGCCACGCTCGACCGGGCGGCCTGCCGACGCCGCGCCGAGGAGTGCTTCTCGCCACGCGCCGTGGTGGCGCAGTACCTCGACCTGTACGAGCGGGTCCGTACCCGCCTGGGGACAGCAGGATGAAACGCATCGCCTTGGTGACGGGGCACTTTCCTCCCAGCAATCTGGTCGGCGGCCAGCGCGCGCGTTTGTGGTCGCAGTATCTGCCCGAGTTCGGCTGGGAGCCGATCATCGTTACCGGCGATCCGGCGATGTACGAGGAACGGCCGGACCCCGACCTCGCGCTGCTGGTGCCGAAGGGCCTGCGGGTGATCCATGCCCCGACCTATTCCAACAAGCCGATCCGGCTTGTGGGCGATATCGGCGTGCGGGCCTTCATGGGCACCTATCGCGTGCTCGCGGACCTCGCCCGCTCGGGCCAGATCGACTTCGTTATCATCACGATCCCGTCGAACTTCCTGGCGTGCGTCGGGCGGCTCATTCATCGCCGCTTCGGCATCCCCTTCGGCATCGACTACATCGATCCCTGGGTGCATCGCTGGCCCGGTGTCGAGAAGGTGTTCAGCCGGGCGTGGGGCGCCCATCATCTTGGGAATGTGCTCGAGCCGTGGGCGGTGCAGGGCATCTCGCTGGTGACCGGCATGTCGCTGGGCTACGTGCAGGGCATGCTCGATCGCAATCCGGAGGTCGCCAGGACGGCCGTGGTGGCGGCCATGCCGATGGGCGGTTCGCCGGAGGAGTTCGAGATCGTGCGCGGCCTCCACCGGCCGCCCTTCCTGTTCAAGCAGGGTGACGGGCGGATCAACCTGATCTATGCCGGCGCCTTGCTGCCACGCGGCTTGACCGTGCTCGACACGTTTCTGTCGGGCCTCGGCGTGCTGCGCGACAAGGCGCCCCGCCTCGCCGAGCGGATCTGCGCGCATTTCGTCGGCACCGGAACGGCGCCCGACGACCCCAGGGGCCACCAGGTCCTGCCGCGCGCCGAGCGTCTCGGAGTCGCACAGATGATCAACGAGCATCCACATCGCATCGGCTATGTCGACGCGCTCAATCACCTGATCAACAGCGACGGCATCCTGGTGCTCGGCTCGACCGAGCCACACTACACGCCATCCAAGGTGTTCCAGGGGATCCTGTCGCGTCGACCGATCTTCGGCATGCTGCACGAGGCCAGCACCGCGGTGGACATGGTGCGGCGGGCACGCGCCGGAACGGTGCTGACCGTCACCGAGACGCAATTGCCGACAGCCGCGGCGACGGCCGAAGGACTGCGATCGTTGCTCGAGGACAACACGTACGATCCGGGCTCCGTAGACTGGAGCGCCTTCCAATCCTACACCGCTCGCGAATCGACGCGGTCGATGGTGGATGCGCTGGAGCGGGCCTATGCGCAAAGCAGGGTCGCCAGGGCCGCGTGACGGGCCAACCGTGATATGGCCGCCTGACAGGGCATTCGCACATGGAAAAATTCCCGTCATCCCGACCGGAGCCGCGCGTGGCGCGGCGTAGTGGAGGGACCTTTCTTGTTGCAACTTCAGCGAGAAGGGTCCCTCGACTGCGCCGCCCTTCAGGCGGCTTCGCTCGGGATGACGGAATCTTTGTCCATATGCGAATGCCTAGGCCGCCTGACAGGGCCGCGTGACATGGCGGTCCCCCGCATCGGCTTCCTGCTGAGCCATCCGATCCAGTACTACACGCCGATTTTCCGCGCGCTGGCCAACCGCTGCGACCTGCAGGTCTTCTTCGCTCACAGGCAATCGGCAGCCGGTCAGGCTGATGCCGGTTTCGGCGTGGCGTTCGAGTGGGACATCGATCTTCTGAGTGGCTACGAGAGCAAGTTCCTGCAGAACGTCGCGCGGCATCCTTCGACCGACCGCTTCAATGGGTGCGACACGCCGGGCATCGGCCGCGAGATCGCCGAGGGCCGGTTCGACGCTCTTGTCGTGCCGGGCTGGGCCTTGCGCACCTATTGGCAGGGCGTCCTGGCGGGGCGGAAGGCCGGTGTGACGGTGCTGGTCCGCGGCGACTCCCAGCTTGGCGGTCATCAAAGAGCCTGGGTAAGGTTGGCGAAGCGGCTGGTCTTTGCCCAGGTGCTGCGTCGCTTCGACGGGTTCCTCTATGTCGGTCAGAGGAACCGCGAGTACCTGTTGCACTATGGCGTGCCGGCAAGACGCCTGTTCTTCTCGCCACACTGCATCGACAACGCGCTGTTCGGTTCTGCGGCCGAGGCGGCGCGCCGGGACCGATTGGCTGATGAAGCAGCAAAGCGGCGCGTTCCAAGAATCCTGTTCGTCGGCAAGCTGATGGCGCGCAAGCGGCCGGTCGATGTCCTCCGTGCCGCCGACATGGTGAGCCGCCGGATCGGCGCCGTGGAGGTGGTCTTCGCCGGATCGGGAGAACTCGAGCCGGAGCTCCGGCGGGTCGCGGCGGAAACGAAGGTCCCGACCACTTTCCTCGGCTTCGTCAACCAGAGCCGGCTGCCGGCCGTTTACGGCTCGGCCGACGTCATCGTGCTGCCGTCCAACTCGTCGGAGACCTGGGGGTTGGTCATCAACGAGGCGATGGCCTGCGGCGTGCCTGCCGTGGTGTCGGAAGCGATCGGCTGTGCCCCCGACCTTGTCGAGAACGGCGTCACGGGCGCCACCTTTGCCGATGGCGACCTTACCGGCTGCGCACGGGCCATCGAAAGCGTTCTGGCCCTCGATGGCGCGGCGACACGGCGTCATCTGGCCGAGCGCATGGCAACCTACTCGCCGGCGCGCGCGGCCGATGGCATTGTCGAGGCGGCGTTGGCACTTGCCGCCCGGGCGCGGGCAGAGTAGGTGCCGTCCATGCGAGGCTCGGCCGGCGTCAGCAGATGTCCACGATAACGTTGACCAGGACCCCTGGTGTCACGCGACTGGACTACGACCTGCTGCGTCGCGTTGCGCTGATCTTCGGCATCCTGAACCTGCTGTTCACGCCGCTCATGGTGGATCCGCTGGCCTACGCCGGGGGCGCGTGGACGCCGTGGCTGCTGCTGCGGATCATCGGAACGCCGACAATGCCTGCGGCCGCTGCCTATCTGTTCCTCTGGCAGTGGATGCAGGTCTTCGCGCGCATTCTGCAGGCGCAGATCGATGGCGAGCCGCTCGGCGCCGGCATCCACGGGATGAATGTGACTCGGGCCTACTGGTACATGCTGGCGAGCCTGGTGGTGATGGCCGTCGCCTTTCGCGTGACGTTAAGCGGGCTGCGGCCGGCCAGCTATGCCGAAGCCGTCGCGCATGTGAAGTGGCGGCCACCCGACCTGATCATCGTCTATATCGGGGCGATCGCGGTCAGCCTGGTATTCGCCTTTGCCGGCAGGCTCGTACCGTCGCTGTTCCAGGCGGTGGATGTCGCATCGCGTCTCAAGGTCGTGGCCCTGTTCGTGCTCTGCACCTACACGTTGAGCACCGGCCAGGGCATGAAGTTCATGCTGGGGGCGGTGTTCTTCGAAATTCTGGTCGGTTTCACCGGCTTCTTCTCGGATTTTCGCGGCGTGTTCATCTACGTCGCGGTAGCTGCGATCGCTTCGCGCATCCGGTGGACGACGATGTCCAGCATAGCCGCGGTTGTCTGGGTGTCGCTGCTTCTCGTGTTGGCGCTGTTCTGGACGGCGATCAAGCACGATTACCGCATCTATGCCAGCCAGTCCGACGAATCGCAGGAAATCAAGGTCCCTCTCACCGAACGCATGGCCTATCTGGGCGACAAGCTGACGTCGGCCGACGGCATCAACTGGAGCGACGCGGCCTACACGCTGCTCGTTCGACTGGCTTACGTAGACATCTTCGGCGCGGTGATCGGCGTGCAGGAGACTTCGCCTGAATCCGAGCCCTATCGGCAGTGGGGCGAGGCGCTGGGTCACGTCTTCCAGCCGCGCTTCCTGTTCCCGGAGAAGCCGCAGCTCCTGGACTCGGACGTCTACATGCGGCTGGCGCGTGGCGACCCGGCCGAGCACGCCCGCACGGGCACGTCGATCAGCGTCGGCTACATGGGAGAAAATTTCGCCGACTTCGGCTTTCCCGGCATGCTGTTCGGCATCGCGTTCCTGGGCGTGATGCTCGGCCTGGTCACGCGCCTCTTCATGGCCTCGCACCTGCCGCTGATGGTGCGTGAGGGCATCGTCATGGGGTTCGTCTTCAGCATGGCCCGCGACGGCGTGGAGGTCTCGTTGCCCAAGGTTCTGGGCGGCATGTTCATGTTCTTCCTGGTGTTCAGCCTGATCGCCAGATTCGGGTTCCCGATCGTGGTCCGATGGCTCGACACGCGCGCCGCCGAAGCACGCGCCAGGGCCTCTTCCCCGTCATGATCCGGCACGTACGGCACTGAGAGGCCGGCTGTTGCGGCTGCTCCACGTCGTTCCCACCTACCTGCCGGCGGTACGCTATGGCGGGCCGATCCGGACGGTCCATGCGCTGTGCCGAGGGTTGGCAGGCGAAGGGCACGACGTTCACGTCTATACGACCAGCGTCGATGGTCCAGCCGACAGCGATGTGCCGCTGCTTGAGCCGGTCGATCTCGACGGCGTGAAGGTCACCTATTTCCCGAGCCGTATTCTCCGACGGCTCTATTGGTCGCCCTCCATGGGGCGGGCGCTCGCGGCCAAGGTGGCCCGGTTCGATCTCGTGCATCTGCACGCGATCTACCTGTGGCCGATCTGGGCAGGCGCGCGGGCGGCGCGTCGACACGGGATACCCTATGTCATGTCGCCCCGCGGCATGCTGGTTCCGGAGCTGATCCGGCGAAAGAATCGCTGGGTGAAGATGGCCTGGATCGAACTGATCGAGCGCGGCAACCTCGAGCGGGCGGCCGCCATTCACGTCACCTCATCGGCGGAGGCCGAGCATATTGCGACCTTTGGCTGGCGCTTGCCTCCGCTCGCCATGATCCCGCATGGCGTCGACGATCCGCCGGAGCTTTCAGCGTCAGCGCCTGCCGCCGACATCGCCGGGGCAATTGCCGGCGGACCCATCGTTCTGGCCCTCGGCCGGATCAGCTGGGAGAAGGGGTTGGACCGGCTCGTTGCGGCGCTGCCCGGGGTGCCGGGCACGCGAGTGGTTCTGGCGGGTGGTGACGCCGACGGTCAGGCCGCCCGGCTTGCCGCCCAGGCACGCGAGCTTGGCGTGGGGGATCGCGTCACCATCATCCCGCGGCATGTCGATGGCGTCGACAAGGAGGCGCTGTTCGCGGCCGCCCAGATTTTCGCGATGACCTCGCTGTCGGAGAATTTCGGCGTGGCTGCCTTCGAGGCCCTGCGCCGCGGCGTGCCTGTCCTGGCGACGTCGGGGGTCGGGATGGCAGAGGTCGTGCGCGAGACCGGCGCCGGGCGGGTGGTCGAGGGGGCGCCGGCGGCAATCGCTGGCGGGCTCGCGGAGTTGATGGCGGACCGGCAACGCTGTCGGGAGATGGGCGAGGTCGGACGCGCGCGCGTCATCCAGTCCTACAGCTGGCCGGGGATAGCCCGGCGCATGGCGGCGCTCTACGGGTCTCTGCTCGAGCGGAAGGTGGCTGCGGCGGCCGCATGATGGACTTGCTGGCCAAGAGCCCCTTCGATCTCGCGAAGGAACCCAAGGTCGTGATCCTCGCCGACTGGCTGCCGCCCGATTTCGGCGCAGTCGGCCAATACATGCAGATGCGTGCCCGGGCGCTCGCCGAGCAAGGCCATGATGTGACGCTGATCGGCCTTTCGTCGACAGGCCGCGAGACCCGTAGCGAGACGAGAGGGAAGGGAAGGCTGACCGAGCAGCGCCTGATGGCGTCGCCGGTGCCGCGAACCTCGTTGCTGCGGCGCTTGCTGTGGACTATCTGGACCAACTTGCGGCTCGTCGCGGCCAGCTTCCGGAGCTTGCGGACGGCCGACGCCATTCTCTTTACAGGCTCGCCGCCGTTCCTGATCCACGTGCTGGCACCGTTGCGCTTCCTGTGGCGGGGCAGGCTGGTCTATCGGATCACCGATTTCCATCCCGAGTGCCTGATCGCCGCGCGCGACCGGCCATCCTGGGCGCTCCGACTGCTGCTGTCGGTGACGAATTTCTGGCGCCGACGGATCGATGCCTTCGAGGTGCTGGGCATCGACCAGCGGCGCCGGCTGCGGCAGACTGGCGTGCCGGAGGCGCGCATGACCCTCGTGCGCGATGGTTCACCGGTGGTATTCGCGGGGCACGAGCAGGCCGAACCGCTTCCGCAGCCCCTCGCGGGCACCGTCGTGCTGCTCTACTCGGGAAACTACGGGGTGGCGCATGAGGTCGAGACCGTGGTCGAGGGCTACGAGCGGCATCATCGACTGGGATCGGGTCGGGTCCATTTGTGGCTCAGCGCCACGGGAGGCGGTGCGGACGAGGTCGCGGCGCGGCTCGGCCGGCGAGGACTGCCCTTTCACAGGTCGGCCCCGGTGGCTCTCGAGCGCTTGGCGGGGCTTCTACTGACTCCCGATGCCCACCTCGTGACCCTGAAGGACGCTTTCGTTGGCTTTGTTATGCCGTCGAAGATCTATGCCTGTGTCGATTCTGGACGTCCGATCCTGTTCGTCGGCAGTGCCGATTCGGACGTGGACCTGATCGCCCGAAGCGGCCGCCGAGACTATTGGCACGTCATGTGCGGAGATGTCGCAGGTTTTGCAGCGGCCCTCGAAGGAATTGCGGAGGCCGCGCGGCCGCGCTCATAGACGTCGCGTTCTCGGCGACCGGCCTCTCCCCAGGGGAAGTGGTTGGCTCGGACGGCAGAACTGCGTCCCAATCTTGTCTCAATTATTGCGTTGCTTCTGCAGTTTCAATCGCTATAGTGCCTTTGTGGGAAGGCTGGACGAGCGCGATGGAGCGGCGGTGGGATGCCGGCTTCATTGGGATAGCCGAACCGTCGCGGTGATCGAAGTGTCCGACTCGAGATCGAAGTCTTGGCATGGTCGGACGGATTCGATACCTTGTATGGTAGGTTAGGCGAGGTATCGGCCAGACCGCCTGAGCGGAACTTGGTCGCGAGGACGATGTGATCTGGACCGTGTCGCGGCAGTCACGATGGTGGGGCTGATGGTCAACATTTCGCTGCTCTTGCAAGGGACCCTCCTGACCTTCGTCAGCGCCGTCGCCTCGACTCTCATTTGGGTCGGCATTACCGATGCCCAGTCCCGGCCGACATCGACGGCCGGTCAGACGGAGAGTGGCCAGCAACTCGCTCAAAGCAATTCACAGGTTCAGGGGTCGGGGCCCCTGCAGTCGTCCGGCCCTCTGCAGGACGCTGGCCCGCTGCAAGGCGCTGGTCCCCTCCAGGACGCCGGACCTCTGCAGGGCGCCGGGCCGCTCCAGGGGGCGGGACCGCTCCAGGGAGCCATTCCGCTGCAGAACGTCCTGCCGCTGCCGCCTTCCTCAGACACCTTGAGCGATTCGGTGCCCCCCTCGATGCTCACCGAGGTGCCGAACATCCCGCTGATTCCGACCGAACTGACGTCGACACAGATCGTCGCGTTGAGCAGCGGCGATACCGGCGTGTTGAACCAGCTGATCGGACAATTGCTGGGCGGAAACGTCAACTCGACCGTCATCCAGCAGATCATCAATGTCGTGACGGCGGGTCCGGCTGCGCCGGGTTCGTCACCGATTCTCGTTGCCGTTGCGCCGAGCGGCGGGACCGCGCCGGCCTCGACTACGAATACCGGTACACCGTCGTCCACGCCGGTCACTTCGCCGCTGCCACCGACGGTTCTGCCGCCGACCACGTATGTCAGCAACCAGTAGCGAATGCGGGTTGAGGCGGAATTTCTACCAGCCCGCCCTCGCGCCGCTGGTTGGATGGTCTGCCAGTCCCTCGATGATTAGAGCGGCACGCTCGCGCCTCGCGTGGTCGCCGGTTCTGGGTTGGGTGTTGCTCTCCTGTGCTGCGCCGGGAGCGCAGGCTCAGATCGTGACCGATGCGCCTGCGATCCAGACGATCGACGAGCAGACCCCGATCGTGGATCTGCTGAACCTGCCGGGCTCGCCGGTGGGGGCCCTTGGGGAGAGATCACCTTCCGAGCTCGGCATGTCGCTCGGCGCTTTTACCCTGTACCCTCAGGTCGATCTGCTTGGCGGCTTTGATGATAACGTTTTCGCCACGCCGGCTCCGACGACCGGGTCGCCGTTCACTGTCATTCGCCCGCAGCTCGAGCTGCGCTCGGAATGGCTCAACCACTATGTGCGGCTGCTGGCCGGCGGTGGTTTCGGATTCTACTCGGCGGCGCCGACCCAGAACTTTCAGAACTACAATATCCGGCTCGACGGACGGCTCGACATCCGCAACGATTTCTACCTGACTGGCCTCGTCGCCTTTCAGCGCGCCACCGAGGCGCTGGGAACGCCCAACGTTACGTTCTCCCAGGCGCCCACCGTCGCCGACTCTCTCGCCGCGGAGCTGTCGCTCTATCAGAAGTTCAACCGGTTCTTCTACCAGCTGACCGCGACGGCGACGAAGTACTGGTACTACGAATACAGCAACATTTCCTCGCTAGGCCTGCCCGCCCAGAGCCGTAACCGCACCGAGTACGAAGAGCGGGTTCGCCTGGGCTACGAAGTCTCCGAGGGTATTTCCGTCTGGCTCCAGCCCGGCCTCAATCAGCGCTACTATGAGAATCCGACCAATATTGCCGGACAGCAGCGCGACTCCACAGGCTGGTTCACGAACCTGGGCGCAACGGCCGTCCTGAGTCCGAAGACCCAGCTCGAAGGCTTTGTCGGCTATCAGGCGCTGACCTATCCGGCGGACGGTACGACGACCAGCGCAATGACCTTCGGCCTGAGGGGCGTCTGGAACGGCTACGAGCCCCTGACACTGCGTCCGGCGATCATGCGAAGCATCAACGAGTCGGCGCTGATCAACTATCAGAACTACATCTCGACCACGGTAGGCGTCGATTTCACCTATCAGATCAATGGTCCATGGCAGGCCGTCGGCGGCGTCGCCTACAACATCGCCGAGTACACGCCGGCATTCGGTGTCGCCAACGTCAATCCGCGAACGGACTATTTCCTAAAGGGGTCGATCGGCCTGCTGTACTCCATCCGCCCCCAAATCCAGATCGGGCCACTGTACGAGTATGCATCGGGCTGGTCGACGGACGTCGCGGCTGGCGGCCCGACCTACACCCGCAACATATTCTCCATACGCCTGGTGGCGAGGAACTGACGGCGACATGAGCAGCACCGGCATCCTCACTATATTTCGAAAGGCGATCGGGAGCCTGTTATCGATCGGTCTTGGCCTCGGGTTGGCGGGCTGCGATCCGCAACCTCCGATGACGACCCAGACCGTCCAGCAGCCCTCGCAAATGACCCAGACCATCAGGATGGGGGAATATCGGGTCGCGCCGGGAGACAAGCTGCGTGTCGTGGTGCTCTCCGATACGGAATTGTCGGGCGAGTACGAGGTCGATTCGGTGGGCGCGATCTCCCCCCGTCTGGCTGGCCGAACCCAGGTGGTCGGCATGACCACACCCGAGATCGAGGACACGCTCCGTAACCGATACAAGGCCGACGGCGTCCTGCTGACGCCCCGCCTCAGCGTCGAATTGATGACGCGGCGGCCATTTTACGTGGTGGGCGAGGTGGTTCGGCCGGGCGCCTTTGCTTTCGTGTCGGGGATCAACGTTGTCCAGGCCGTCGCCATCGCCGGTGGCTACACGCGGCGTGCGTCAAAAACGAGAATGACAATTCAGCGATTCAATACGACCATGGGATCGGAGGAAACTGTGACTGAGGACAGTCCAGTCGGGCCAGGAGACATCATCCGGGTACCCGAAAGGTGGTTTTAAGGATTGTTTGGTAGGTTCGTTCGATAGCGTAACCTCGGCAGGCGGTGTGGGACTGCCTGTTCGGAAGTTGCGGCACGTCAAGGTCGGCCCTGGGAAGCCGGCTGGACTTGTCGCTGTAGGGTAGTCGATGTCTCGGGCGTGGGGTTGGGATGAGATCGTTTTCAAGGGCTGACCAGACCGTGGACGAGCCAATGCTGAGCCGAATGGTGCAGGTTGCCGATGGTGGCAGTCTGGCGCCTGCGCCGGTGGCGGTACGCGCCAACGACACGTCCGCCGAGCTGTGGTCGTGGCTGCACCTGCTCAATCGTCGCAAGGCAATGATCATCGGCTGCGGCCTGATCGCTGTCGTGCTCATGGCTGTGATCATTGCCCAGCAGACGCCGCTCTATAAGGCTTCGGCCCGGATCATGCTGGATACGCGCACCTTCAAGGTGGTCAGCACCGAGGCTGCCCTGTCGGGCGTCGACACGCTCAACATGGGTGCGATCCAGAG
>NZ_JBFWZI010000044.1:0-46447 GCF_050185545.1 Reyranella sp.
CCACTCCGATGGCGCTCATGGGACGTGTAGTCATCAGGAGGAGCGCCATCGGAGTGGCGCGCTCCCAGCGCATGAGGCCCTAGTTGGCGGCGGCGCGCGGGCGCCGTTGCGGTGTGTCTGCAATAGAGGGAAGAAGGATTGCTGGACGAAGCGGAAGGACGGCACGAATTCGGTCCGTGTCTGCCACAACGAGACGGGCGAGGAGACTGTGCCGACTTTCATCGATCCGGCCGATGTCGTGACTGTCGCCGACGGCTTTGCGCCACCCGCGAGCGCCAGCGCGGCGAGAGCGACGGCAGGTACGCCGCCTTGACCGACTTGAGGCAGGTCAAGGTCGGGCTATCGGGCCGCCATAAAAGTTGCAGTCGGGCGCGCACATCACTCGACGCGCACGTGAGGGTTCATGTTCAGAAGTGCATTTGTTCGTTCGGTGATGGCCTTTGCCGCTGTCGTTTCGTCCGGCGTCGCAGCCGGCAGTGCTCGTTCGGAGCCAGTACCGGAACTGACCAAGGTCGACGAAATCGCCATCCGCGGCACCATCCTGGCCATCGATCCGGCGAAGCGCACGGTCGTGGTCCAGAGTCCAGAGCGCGATACGCTTACCTTCAAGGCGATCGATCGCGTTACCAATTTCGCCGGCCTGAAACCGGGCCAGCTGGTCGACGTGCGCTACTATCGCGTCACCGACTACCTCGTCGCCAAGACCACTCCCGAAGTGACGGAGATGGCGCGCGAGATGGTGCGCGATCCTGCGCGTGCGCCCGGCCTCCCGGGCACCCAGATGCGGGCCAGGCTGTGGTTGCTGGAAGGCATGGTGGTGCGCGTCGACATGGCAGCCAGAAAGGTCGAGATCGTCGATCCCAACGGCGGCGGCATCGTCCGCTCGCCGTGGATCAAGACTCCCGAGGGACAGTTCGAGCTGGCGAAGTTCCAGCCCGGCGACATGATCTCCATGGTTTTCAGCGAACGCTCGGCCTTCGCGATCACGCCGGTTCGCTAGTGTAGTGTCTCGCACGCCACCAGTCGAAGATGCGGTGACACCACGCGTCGCCCTCATCCCGGGTATCGATTCGCCAGGACCGTCTCCACCAGTGCCGTCAGCCGCTGGTAGTCGACTTCCTCGTTGTAGGCGTGCGCCGAGAGGCGCAGCCAAAGGGCGCCGCCGATCGCATTTACCGGCGCGTCCGTACCGGCTGCCAGCAGCGCGCGGCGCAGGGCGCGCGCCTGCTCCTGGCTGGCCGCGCCCTCCACAGGCAACCGGACCAGTCCCATCGCGCCCCTCATCTCGCGGGCCGCGCCGACCTCGGTGCCGAGCCGCGCTGCCATCGCATCGGCGCCAGCGGCCGCGAGCGCCGCGTTGCGCGCCATGAGCGCCGCGCCGCCCAGCCGTGCGAAGAAGTCGAGGGCGGCCGGCAGCGCCAGAAAGGAGCTGGGATCGTCGGTGCCCGTCCAGTCGAACTCCGCAACGAAACCTTGCCCGAAGCCATGCGAGATGGTGACGGGGTGCAAGCCGGGCTGCCGGTCGCGGCGGGCGTGCAGGAAGGCGCTGCCCTTGGGCGCCATCAGCCACTTGTGGCAGTTGCCGACGTAGTAGTCGGCACCAAGAGCCGACAAGTCCAGCGGCACCTGGCCCGGCCCGTGCGCACCGTCGACCAGCACCGGTACGCCGTGCGCGTGGCAGCGCGCCACCATGTCGGCAATCGGCAGCACCAGGGCAGAGCCTGAGAAAATGTGGTCGAGCACGGCGAGTCGCGTGCGCGGGCCCAGCGCCTGGTCGAGCGGCGCGAGGACTTCAGCGCGATCGGGGCGCGGGAAGGGCAGATCCACCACCACGAGCCGTGCGCCACGCTCGGCAGCGACATGGCGCATGGTGTTGCGCACCGCGTTGTAGACGTGGCCCAGGCACAGGATCTCGTCGTCCGGCACCAACGGCAGCGAGCGCAGCACGGCGTTGCATCCCATCGTGGCGTTGCTAACGAAAGCGAGGTCCTCGCCGTCGGCGCCGACGAACGCCGCAAGGCGCCCCGCGGCGGCGCGCAAGGCCTGAGGCAGCTCCTGCGCGAAGAAGCGTGTCGGTTGCGCCTCCATGCGATGGCGCCACGCCTCCTGCGCCGCCAGCACCGAGCGCGGCGTGGCACCGTAGGAGCCGTGATTGACGGTGAGGAAATCATCGCTGAGGGCAAACTCGCGCCGCACCGCGGCGCCAAGCGGAGGCAGGGCAGGGGTCATGGTCGGGCGACTCGATAGCATGGGACTTCCATTGCTGGCAGGCGGAAACCGGGCGACGTCGTGGCGTTGTCGTGCGCACGATCGACGCTCAGCGCCCCAGAACCTGACCGTCGATGTGCAGCGCCTGGATGCTGACGTGGCCGTCGGCACGGACCGCAAGATCGACCGTCAGGGCACCCGGCCGCTCGCGTATCAGCCGCTCGAGCTCGCCGGCGCGCGCTTCCGGCACGAACAGCTTGATGCTGCCGTTGGCGGTGTCGATGGTGGCTGGCACGAAGGTGTCCTTGCCCCACAGCCTTCCGGGGATGATCAATCGGCAGCTGCCCAAAGTCGGCTGGTCTCCGGTCGAGTCGGGAACGAAGCGCACGCGAGCCCGCTGCTGCGCATCGACCGCGATCACACAGAGCGCGCCCGCAACCATCCGGCCGTCGGTCCCGGGCGGGCTCTCCCAGCTCCACTCGAAAGCCGCAGTCAGGTAGTGGCCGCGCAACAGGTCGCGGGGATCGACGCCACGCACCGCCACGGTCAGGACCGTGGCATGGCTGCGCAACCATTCCTGTTGGCCGATCATCGCCGCCAGCGCCACGAGGGGCAGCGCCAGCGCCGCGATCACGAGCAGCGCCGCAGCCTTGTGCCTCACGGGATCGCCCCGCGCCCCAGGCGCCTGGTCAACCGCCAGCCAATCCAGGTCAACACGAGGCAGAGCACGCCGCCGCCGATCAGGCCGAGGCCGGTCGCGGTCAGGCCACCGATCGCTTCGAGATAAAGGATCAGCAGCCGCATGGCGATGACGGTAAACGCAAGGCCGAACAGGACGCGCTGGCCAGCGTGCGCCGCCAGCCAGCCGATCGCTGCCCAGTAGACGATGAAGAGCAAGCCGAAGATGGCCTCGAACCCGGCCTTCTGCTCCGCGCTCCACGCGCGCGCGAGCAGGAGGGCGGCGGCCCAGATCCCGAAGCTCACGCCCAGCAGCGCGATCATGGGGCGCCGCTGCGTCGCGCTGCCGCCGATCCAAAGGGCCGTTGCGGCCAGTAGCGTGGCGGCCGTGCCCAGCCAGATCTCGACCGGCGCGACCTGGCTGACGAGGCGCGAATCGATTGCGACCACCGTCGTGCTTACGGCACCGACGAGCCCCGCCACGGCCAGCTTCAGCATCAGCTCGCCCTGGTCTTCGGCGGGTGGCCAGCGTCGGCGCAGGACCGCGACGATGACCAACAGGCAGGCGGGCAGGTAGAGCAGCAGAAGGAACAGATCGCCTCTGGCAGCGCTCGAGGCCAGGCTTCCGATCAAGCGTTCGAGCGGTTCATAGGCGGAGAACCAGGTGAGAACCGCTGCGGCAAACCACAGGGCCCCGACCAGGCGCGAGAAGGTAACCAGGGCGAGGAACGGCGTGGCAAGGGCCAGCCACGTCACCAACGCCTGCCATGGATCGCTCTGCAGCTGGTAGACTTGTCCGACCAGGGCGATGCTGCCGATCACGAGGCCGAAGAGCAGCAGGGCGCCGAGCTCACGCGGCCATTCCCGGTCGCGCTGCCAGGCGACAAACACGAAGCCCGCGCACAGGCCGGTCAGCAGCAGATCGGCTGCGAGCTTCGCCCCGGCCGGAATCTCTTCCCAGTTGGCGGCGACCACTGCCACGAGGCCGAGCCCGATGGCCAGGGCACCCATGCCCGACAGCGCCCAGAGCCAGAGTGGCCGGCGATGGGCAGCTTCCCAGGCGCCGATTCGCTCCACCGCGCCGTCGTCGATCAGGCCTGCGCTCCGCCATCGCCTCAGGAAGTGTTCCGCGATCACTGTATCATTTTCATGCAATGGTTGACTGGCCACAACCTGCTTGCGTGCGATCTGGATGCAGGCCCATGGTTGCCCTGGCACGGCAAAGGCGTCCCGAGAAGGGCGCCGAAGCAATGGAATGATGATGCGCTGCGGATCCCGTCAGAGCGAAGCTGCAGGATGCAACGATCGGCCGGGGGTGCTACCAAGCCGATGACATGACCGCCGCCGGTTTGCGCGAGAAGCTCCAGCATCTCTACTTCGGGGCCGACGGAGAGGCCCGCCGGTTTCGCTACGGGCTGGTCGCGTTCGACATCGCCACCATATCGGTGTTCCTCCTCTCTTCGTTCGCCAGTGAGGAGGGGTGGATGATCGCCCTCGACCTCGTCCTGGCGGTGCTGCTGTCGATCGAGTTCGCCGCGCGAAGCTACGCCGAAGCGAACCGACGCGAGGCGCTGCTGAGCTTCGCCAGCTTGGCAGACCTGGTGGTGATCCTGTCGCTGCTGCTCGCAGCCTTCGCCGAGAACCTCGCGTTCCTGCGCATCGTCCGCGCGCTGCGGCTGCTGCGCTCCTACCACCTGCTGCGCGACCTGCGTTCGGAATCGGACTGGTTCCGCCTGCACGAGGATGTCATCCAGCGCACGGTAAATCTCGGCGTTTTCATTTTCATCGTCACATCGCTGGTGTTCGTCACCCAGCATGCGGCTAACCCGAAGATCGCAAACTATGTCGATGCGCTCTACTTCACGATCACCACGCTCACAACCACTGGCTTCGGCGACGTGACGCTCCAGGGTCCTGGTGGCAAGCTGCTCGCCATCGGCATCATGTTCGTCGGCGTCGGCCTCTTCCTGCGGCTGCTCCAGGCCATTTTCCGGCCCAACAAGGTGCGTTTCGAATGCCCGGACTGCGGCCTTCTCGTGCACGACATCGATGCCGTCCATTGCAAGCACTGCGGGCGCCTCCTGCACATACCGAACGAAGGTGCCTCCTGACTCGGCCGGAGCAGGGCGGCAGGTCGACAAAGTCGAAGGTAGGTGCAGTGGAAGGACCTCTCCCATAGGAGCCGTGATTCACGGTGAGGAAATCGTCCGCGAGAGCGAATTCGTGCCGCACGGCGGCGCAAACCGCACGGCAGCGCCGAGCGGAGGCAGGGCAGGGGGCATGGTCGCGCGACTCGATACGATGCACCTTGCGGGACTGGCAGGGGAGATCGGGCGACGCCGGGCGTTGTCGTGCGTCAGCTTACTCCGCGTTCCCTGCCCTCCCAGTAGGGATCGCGAAGACTGCGCTTCAGAATCTTCCCGGCCCCCGATTTGGGCAGCGGCTCACTGCGGATCGTCACGGACCGCGGGACTTTGTATCCGCCGATGTGCTCCCGGCAGACGGCAACGATCTCCTCGACGGTGATCGAGGTGCCCGGCTTGGCGACCACCTCGGCATGGACCATCTCTCCGAAAGTTTCATGGGGAATCCCGAATACCGCGACCTCGAGGACGGCGGAATGCTGAAACACGGCATTCTCGACCTCGGTCGTGTAGACGTTCTCACCGCCCGAGATGATCATGTCCTTGGCTCGGTCCACGACGAACAGGTACCCGTCCTCGTCGGCCCACGCCACGTCGCCGCTCCTGTACCAGCCGCCGCCGATCAGGGCGTTGGCCGTCTCCTCGGGCCGTTTCCAATAGCCCTGCATGATGTTGGGGCCCCGCACATGAATCTCGCCGATTTCACGGGGGGCGCACACCGATCCGTCGGGACGGCGGACCTCGACCTGGACCCCGACGACCGGTTGTCCGCAGCTGGCGAGGCGGCTCCTTGCCGGCTCGATCCCGCGGGCGCCGTCGCGATTGTCGGTGCGCTGCGTAGACGTCACGAGAGGCGACGCTTCCGTCATCCCGTAGAGCTGGACGAAGTCACACGGCAGCAGCTCGCAGGCCCGCAGCAGCAGCTCCACCGGCATCGGCGACGCTCCGTACATGAGCAAACGCCAGGACGTGAGGTCCCGGGTGACCGTGGCCGGATGATTGAGCAGCATGTTGATCATCGTCGGAACGATCAGGGCCACGGTGACTCGCTCGGCTTCGACGACCCTGCCGAACAGCTCGGGCTCGTACCCGCGGATGCACACATGGGTACCGCCCATGAACGTCAACGCGAACGTCGTCGCCGCGTCGGCGGCGTGGAACATCGGGGCTGCATGGATGAACCGGTCCGTCGACCGCAGGGGATTGGCGATGAGCATGTGCTTTGCATTGGCCAGCAGGTTGCCATGGCTCTGCATCACGCCCTTGGGCAGGCCCGTCGTGCCGCCTGTATAGGAGATGGCCGCGAGCGTGTCGGGGCCGATCGGGGCAAGCTCGGGGTGCTCCTCGTCGAGAGGCTTTGCTGCGCACAAATCGTCCCAGTGGACCCAGCCCTGGGGAGCCGGCTCGGCTCCGAAGTAGACCAGGTACTCGATACAGGAGCATCGTTGCTTCAGCTGGCGGGCCACCTCCAGGTACGCACCATCGGCGACGATAGCCCGGGCTGCACAGTCGTTGATGATGAATTCCAGTTCGGGCACGGCGAGCCGGTAGTTGAGATCGTTGAGCACCATCCCCGCCGGGGGGATGCCAACCCAGCACTCCAGGTGCCTGAAGGTGTTCTGACCGATCGAGGCGACCACATCGCCCGTGCCGAGACCGAGGCTGCGCAGACCAGCCGTGAGCCCGCGCACCCGCCGAGCCCATTGCGCGTAGGTGAGGCGCGTTTCGCCGTCGACAATCGCCTCGCCGTCCGGACGCGTCGCCACGGCGCGCCTCAACGGCCACGATAGAGTTCCTTGAGTCGTCATTGCCCCCCGATATGCGGATGCCGAGCATCCGGCCCGGGGCTCACTCTAGGCTGGCGTCGTCGGCGCGGGCAAGAAGGCCGCGCCCGGCACAATCGATTCGGTAGTGAGCCTCAATATCGATAGGTGGCTTTGCCCGGCCAGTTGCGCGACCGGGGCGGCCATGCCATGCGTAGCGGCAACACGCCGGTGCGCACCCGGACGAAAGCGCTGCAAGGGAGGCGGGAGTGAGAGAAGAACGCCGTCTGTACGGCTGCGGAGCGTTGCTCTCGTCTGCATGGGTGGTCCTCTGGTCATCCGTTGCGGTCGCTCAGGGCGGCTTCGCCGTGACGCCGACCTGGGACGGCATCAAGGCCTGCTCCGGTCAGCCGATCACGAGTCCCTCGCCGGCGTTTGCGGTGGCGGGCGTGCCAGCTGGTACGGTCGACCTCGAGTTCCGAATGGTCGATCTCGACGCGCCGAGGTTCAACCATGGCGGCGGCAAGGTGCGCTACACTGGCCAGACGCGAATCGGCCCGGGTGCATTCCAGTTCGTCGGGCCCTGTCCGCCGCAGACCCATCGCTACGAATGGACGGTCACCGCCCGCGACGCAGGCGGCAAGGTGCTCGGCACGACGCGGGTGATCAAGAACTATCCGTGAGAACGGCTTCGATGCCCGGAGCTTTCGGTGATCATCGAACCTGACAAAATCCAAAGATCCGCCGGGCTGCCGCTCTCTTGCGTTCTGTCGGGAACGTTGGGTCGTTCTGCGCATTCCACGTTCAAAGGAACACGATGTCAGTTGTGTAACCTGAGTGGAGACAGGAATGACCGGCGGCGATGGAATCGTGCAGCCCGTTGGTGCATGGGAACTGGTCTCGCTCGTTTCGGAGCGGCCGGACGGGAGCACTTTCGAGACATTTGGCCCTCATCCGTCGGGAAGGCTCATATACGGCGAGTCCGGCCAGGTGATTGCCATGATCGTGGGCGAGCGGCGCAACGAGGCTGCTGGTAAGCCGACTCCACCGGAGTTTCTAAGGCAGTTCACAGCGTATTTCGGGACCTATCGAGTGGATGGCGAGAAAGGTGAGATCGTCCACAACGTGGCCACATCCCTTAACGGACCGCAGGCGTCGGGCGAATTGCGAAGGCAGTACAGGATGGAAAACGGCAGGTTGTTCCTGTCCTTCAGCCGGATGCGAGAGGGTGTGGAGGTAGTCACTCGGGTGGAGTGGAAGCGCATTTCCACGCGGTAGCCTCCCCCCAATGACGGTCGGGGCGCCGATCTCGTCAAGGTCGCGGCTCTCAGGGCAGGGACGGTGTCGCCATCGGGCTGTTGCCTCATGATCAGCGAGGTACGTGAGATCGAAGCTTGGCAGGCTTGAGAAAATTCCCGACGTTTCAGCAGCGGAGGTAAGCCGATGGCAACCCCATTGTTCGACGAGATCTATGCAGTCGGAGACAGCCTGTCCGACAGCGGCGGGATTTTCGAGCTGAGCCGTCTGGCCCTCGCCCTCGCAGCAGCCGCCGGCGCCGACACGACCGGGCTGCAGCCCATCCCGGTCAGCCCGCCTTACGCAGGGAAGTTCTCCAACGGACCGGTGCTCCCCGAGATCACCGCGGACCTGCTCGGCGCCACGCTCTTCAATTTCGCCTTCGGTGGTGCCCAGGCGCTGGGCATGCAGACGCTCCTCGATGCCGCCGGTCCGGCGCTTCGAGACCTGGTGCAGGCGGCGATCGCCCCGCTGCCGGCCGATCAGCGGGCGGCGATCGAAGCGGTGCTCGATCACAACATCAACCTGCCGGGCCAGGTCGCCGATCTCCTCGCGGTGATCTCGGCCCGCCCGCCTTCGGCGCAGTCGGCGCTCGTGAGCATGATCGGGCTCAACGACTTGCGCGCCCTTGCCGCCACCTTCGACCCCGGCAATCCATTGGCGTTGATCGGCATGGTGCAGCTGGCCGGACAGATCGTTCAGGCCAATCTCGCCGTCGCCCAGACCGCTTTCGACCATGGGATCGGCACGGTCATCCTCGAGACGCTGCCCGCGGCCGGATTCTTCCCGATCATCAGCGGGCTTCCGTCCGAGCTCCAGGCGATCGCCGATACCGCGGTCGGACTCGTCAACAGCGGGCTGATGGCCGGTGCGCTTGCGTTGCGCCTGCAGGGCCGGGACGTCCGCGTCGTCGACCTCGCAAGGATGGCGGACGAGGTCAGCGCGGATCCCGGAATTTTCGGATTCCAGAACCTCGAGCAGCCGACGCTGCTCGGCAACGGCATCGAGTTCGCCGTCAACCCGTCGGCCCCGCCGCTCGAGCTGACCGCCTTTTTCGATCCTGTCCATGCGACCACGAACCTGCACGGCGTGCTCGCCGCGTTTTCGGCGGCATCGCTCGCCTTTCACACCGACTTTCGCGGCGCGGGCAACGACTTCATCGGCCTCGGTTCCGGCGACGATTTCGTCCTCGCCGGTGCCGGAAACGACCAGGTGTGGCTGGGCGACGGCAGCAACATCCTTCTGAGCGGGCTGGGCGACGATGTCGCCGATGGCGGGCAGGGCTCCGACTTGATCGCCGGCGGCGCGGGCAGCGATCGACTTTCGGGCGGCGCCGGACCGGACGTGCTCTCGGGCAATGCCGGCCACGATACGCTGAACGGCGGGTCCGGCAACGACGCCCTGATCGACGGGCCCGGCAACGATGCCCTGTTCGGCGACGCCGGCGACGACCAGTTCTTCGATGACGGCGCTGTTCTCGACTCGCTGACCGAAGGCCAGGATCATTTCGCGGACTTCGCGAGCTTCTTCAGGGCGTTCGGCGGCAACGATCTCGATCGAGCGGGAAGCGGTAACGACTTCGTCGATGGCGGCGAGGGCATGGATTCGGCTCACTACTCGGCCGCGTCGAGCCACTACAAGCTCGTCGTCGGTCCAGGCACGGTCACGGTACAGGACAGGGTCGGAGCCGACGGCTTCGACACCCTGGTGAGCGTCGAGCTGGCCCGGTTCACCGACCAGACGCTGGACGCGACCTGGTTCACCAAGGCCGCGTCGGTGCCGGCGAATGACTTGACCGAACTCACCGACATATACATCGCCTACTTCGACAGGGCGCCGGACGCACTGGGCCTGTTCTATTGGGCAAGCAGGATGGCTGACGGCATGGGCTTGCAGCAGATTGCCGGAAGCTTCTTCGCCCAGCCCGAGACGCTCGCTGCCTATCCGGAAGACCAGTCGACCGAGGCGTTCATTACCCGGGTCTACAACAACATGCTCGGACGCGACCCGGATGCGCCGGGTCTGGAGTACTGGGCGCACGATCTCGATACCGGCAGCATCAGCCGCGAGGCGTTCATGCTGGCCGTGATCCACGGTGCGCGGGCATCCACGGGCGATTCCGCCGATGCTCAGTACCTCGCGAACAAGAACGCCGTGGGCATGGACTACGCCGTGACCGAGGGGCTCAGCAATGTCGCCTGGGCAAAGACGGTCATGGCCGATGTCGATGGCACTGCCGCCAGCTTACAGGTGGCGCTCCGGGTCATCGATGACTTCGCCGCGACGGCCGCGTCGCCCGACAGCGCGGTGCTGGTGGTTCTGCTCGTGGGCGTGGCGGTCGAGCAGGCGTAGGTAATGCCCTTGGAATCGACCGAAGCGAATTTCATCCGCCGGGTGCGCTTCAATTTGTGCGTCACTCGGGGCGATAATGCTCTTCCGGACCGCGGGCGTCTCGCCCGCTCATGAATTTTGAGCGGGCGAGACGCCCGCGGTCCGCATGAACGCCATGGAGTGGCGCGCTAAATGGTGCGCTCCCAGCGTACGACTTCCTCTTCCGGCAAAATGTGCGCTGCAAGGTTTGCCGGGCGCTGTCGCGCGGCCGCCGCGGGCGGCCTGAGCCCGCTACCGCAGGGCGAACGACTTCGGCGCGCGCGCCTTGACCTGAGGGTCAACCCGGGCAGGCTGGCCCGAAAGAGGAAACGTGCCAGCCATGACCGCCGCGACGCGCGCGAACGCCCTGCCGATCCTGATCGCCGCCTCGGTGATGATGAGCCTCGCCATGGGCATGCGTCAGTGCCTGGGGCTTTTCCTGCCGCCGATGACGCAGGCGCTCGCCCTGTCGGCGTCGGATTTCACTTTCGCGATCGCGGTTCAGAACATCGTCTGGGGCCTGGTGCAGGCGCCGCTGGGGGCGGTAGCCGATCGCTGGGGGTTGCGGCCGGTCATGGTGCTAGGGGCGATCGCCTATGTCGCCGCGATGGCGATCATGACGGCCACCAACGGTGTCTGGATTCTGGTGTTGGCGCAGGCGCTGATCGGCATCGGCATCGCGTGCACCGGATCGTCACTGGCGATGACCGCGACCGCGCGCGCCGCCTCGCCCGAGCGGCGCAGCATCATCCTGGGCATCGTGGGCGCCTTCTCCTCGGTCGGCACGCTGGTGATCGCGCCCGCCCTGCAGGCGCTGCTGGGGGCGTGGGACTGGCGATGGGGCGGCGTGCTGTTCGTCCTTCTGGCGTTGGCGATGGTGCCGGCGGCGATGATCACCGGCCGGGTCGATCGCGTGCCGCAGCCGACGGCGCCGCGCGCGTCGGTCGCCGGGGTGATCGCGGAGGCGCTGCGCAACCGCCGCTTCGTCGTGCTGTGCGCCACGCATTTCGTCTGCGGGCTGCAGCTGATCTTCATCAACACGCACCTGCCGAACTATCTGGCGCTGTGCGGCCAGGACCCGATGCTCAGCGCCACGGCGCTGGCGATCATCGGCGGCATCAACATCGCCGGCTGCCTGCTGGCCGGCTACCTGGGCCAGCGCCATGCCAAGAACGTCCTGCTGGGCCTGACCTACCTGGCGCGGTCCGTCGTGCTGACGATCTATTTCCTGCTGCCGCCGACGCCTGCCACGACGATCCTCTTTGCCGCCGCAATGGGCATGCTGTGGCTGGGCGTCATCCCGCTGGTCTCGGGCTACGTCGCCGACCTGTTCGGCACTCGCAACATGGCCACGCTGCTCGGCGTGTCGTTCGTCATCCACCAGATGGGCTCGGTGACCGGCGCCTGGGGCGGTGGCATGATCTTCGACGCGTTCGGCAACTACGACCTCGCGTGGCGGATCGGCGTGTCGATCGGCATCGTCGCGGGCATCGTGCAGATCGTGTTCGGCGGCCCCGCCCGGACGCCGTCGGACGCGCGGCCGGCGCCCGCGGCGGGCTGAGCCGGACCGACCGACTGGGCGGGCGTGCTTCGTCGCCCATCGGCCAAGGCGGGAGCTCGTGGGCTCGGCGTCGGCGCCGTCCATTGGACGTTATCACGCGCCATTCACGCTCTGCTGACGCCAAAGCCACGATGACATGCTTCAATCCGCTCGAACTCCTGGTCTCGATCAACGGTAGAGGATGCGATGCAAAAGCAGTGGCCGGCTCCGGCGCTCGTAGCTCTCGCAATGCTTCTCGTTTCGGTCAGCGCCCACCCATGGGATCTCCGCGAAGTGGCGCGGCAGTTCCTCCAGCGCCACGGCGTTCCGTGTCCGCATGTCCTGAAAGTAGACCGTGGTCACCACCTGGGAGAGGTCGCCACATGCCAGGATGGGCGTCAATGGATCTTGCTATGGCTCGAAGACGAGATCGCGTTTGTTCGCCTGCCGGGCCACGAGCTCTACAGGTGGGACAGCCACGTATTCGACGCTCATCCGGAGATCTTTTCCGTTTCCCGGCAAGCGAACCAGGACCAGGTTGCAGTCGCCGATTTCCCGTAGGATCTGTCGGACCTGCCGGGAGCCGCGCGCGGCGCGCCGCTGTCAGCGGGTCGGGTGCCCGGCTACTCGGCCTTGATGCCCGCGAACTTGATCACTTTTGCCCACTTCTCGGTGGCGTCCGAGATGATCTTCCCGAATTCCGCAGGTGTGCCTCCAACCACCGTGCCGCCCAGCTCTTCGATCCGCGTCTTGATCTTGGGATCGGCGAGGCCGGCATTGAGCTCCTTGTTCAGCGCATCGATGATTGCGGCCGGGGTGCCCATGGGGGCGCCGATGCCGGCAAAGCCGGTGGCCTCGTAGCCGGGCAAAAATTCGCCGACCGATGGAACGTCCGGAAACACGTCCAATCGCTTCGCGGGCGTGACTGCCAGGGCGCGCAGCTTGCCGGCCTTGATGTGCGGGATCGCTTCCGACACGGGAGCGAAGATCACCTGCACGTGGCCGGCAACCAGATCGGCGACCGCGGGCGCGCCGCCCTTGTACGGGACGTGGACCAGATTCACCCCGCTCATCATCTTGAAGAGCTCGCACGTGATGTTCTGCGGCGTGCCGGCGCCGGCCGACCCGTAGTTGATCTTGCCCGGGTTGGCCTTGGCATAGGCGATGAGCTCGGGGAGCGTCGCGGCGGGGACCGACGGATGCACCACGACGACGTAGGCCAGCCGCGCGAGGTAGATGACCGGTGCGATGTCCCGCAGGAAATCGAAGGGGAGATTGCTGAAGAGCGCCGGATTGATCGCGACCGGGGTCACGACCGTAAGCAGTGTGTAGCCATCCGCGGGTGACTTGGCGACCATCTCGATTCCGATGTTGCCGCTGGCGCCGGGCTTGTTCTCGACGAGGAATTGCTGGCCCAGGCGCGGCGTCAGCCAGTCACCCATCAGGCGCGCCATGATGTCGGTGGCCCCGCCGGGAGGAAAGCCGACGACGATGCGCACGGGCTGTCGGGACGGCCAGGCTTGTGCCCGTGCAACGCGGGGCAGGGTCGGCAACGCGGCCGCACCCGCGGCCAGATGCACGAATGTGCGACGGGGAAATCTCATGGGCGTCCTCCGCTTGCGCCACGTCGCGGACAGGCAGTCCAACCGTGCGCGCTTTGGGAATAGCCTATACGGGTCCTGCGGAATGGTCCCTGTGCCACTCGTGGCGGTTCTGCATGGCGACCTGGCGCGGATAAGCGGGCTCAAGCACGATCTTCAGCCCGTCATCGCGCGAAGATCGTCCCAGAGCCGGTCGGCGGCACAGACAGGCGAGATGGCCGTGCCGTTGCCTCCATGAGTTTCGCAAGGTGGTGGCGACGACAATGATGCCAGCGTCGTGGCAAGCCGGGCCGTTGTAGAATTCGAATCCAAATTAGAAGTCGTGGATGACAATACCGTTCTCTCGGCTATCTTGGACAAGGCGTCGGACTTCGTGACAATTGGAGCGTCGGATGGACTACGAGGTCATCGTGATCGGGGCCGGCGTGGCCGGCATCTACCAGATCAAGCGGCTCGCCGATCTCGGCATCAACGCCACCGTGCTCGAGGCTGGCGGCGATCTTGGCGGCACCTGGTATTGGAACCGCTATCCCGGCGCCCGCTTCGATTCGGAGAGCTACACCTACGGCTACTCGTTCTCGCGTGAGCTGCTGGACGAATGGCACTGGAAGGAGAAATTCTCCGGCCAGCCCGAGAACCTGCGCTACCTGAACCACGTCGCCGACAAGTTCGGCCTGCGCCGCTTCATGCAATTCAATTGCCGGGTCGACTCCGCGCACTACGACGAGGCGGCCAACCTGTGGCGCCTCAGGATCGCCGACGGGCGCACGCTCACCTGCCGCTTCGTGATCATGACCCTGGGGCTGCTGTCGATCCCGACCCTGCCGCGCCTCGAGGGCATGGACTCGTTCAGGGGCCGCTCGTTCCACACTTTCCACTGGCCGCACGAGCCGGTCGAGCTGGCGGGCAAGAAGGTCGCCGTCATCGGCACCGGCGCCACGGGCATCCAGGTGATCGGCGAGATCGCCGACAAGGTGGGCGAGCTGGTCGTGTTCCAGCGCCGGCCGAACTGGAGCGCGCCGCTCAACAACAGCGCGATATCGCACGCCGAGATGGCCGACATCCGCGCCCGCTACGACGAGATCTTCGCGACCTGCGCGCGCACGCCGGGCGGCTTCGAGCACGAGCCCGATCGGCGCGGCTTCTACGAGGTGTCGCGCGAGGAGCGCCTGGCCCTGTGGGATCGACTGTACGACGAGCCCGGCTTCGGCATCTGGCTCAGGAACTTCCGCGAGATCTTCACCGACGAGGAAGCCAACGCGGAGTTCTCCGAGTACATCGCCGAGCGCATCCGCCGGCGCGTCAAGGACCCGGTGACCGCCGAGAAGCTGATCCCGCGCGACCACGGCTTCGGCGTCCAGCGCGTGCCGATGGAGACGAACTATTTCGAGGCCTATAATCGCGACAACGTCACGCTCGTCGACATCAGCGAGACGCCGATCGAGGCCATCACCGAGACCGGCCTGCGCACCAGCCAGCGCGACTACGAGTTCGACGTCATCGTCTACGCCACGGGCTTCGACGCAATCACGGGCGCGTTCGATCATATCGACATCCGCGGCGTCGGCGGCGAGACCTTGCGCGAGAAATGGGCCGACGGGCCGTCGACCTTCCTCGGCATGCTGATCCACGGCTTCCCCAACCTCCTGATGCCGGCCGGTCCGCAAAGCGGCTCGGCCTCGACCAACTACCCGCGCGGCATCGAGACCGGCGTCAACTGGTGCACCCGCCTGCTCGAGCACATGTGGGCGCACGGCCACGACCGCGCCGAGGCGACCGAGGCGGCCGAGAAGCGCTGGACCGAGCACGTCGTGCGCATGTACGCCATGATGCTGATGCGCAAGGCCAAGTCCTGGTTCACCGGGTACAACTCGAACGTCCCCGGCCACGAGCAGGGCCGCATCCGCTACTTCGTCTACAACGGCGGCGCCCCGAAATACGTCGCCACCATCAACGACGTCGCCGCCAAGGGCTACGAAGGCATCGAGTTCGGCGGCGCCGGACAGGCAACGCCGCGCGACCTCGTCGGTGGGGTATCGCGCGCGGCGGAATAGTATCGTCTTTCCTCCCCAGCTTCGCTGGGGAGGTGTCGCCGTCATCCGGCGACGGCGGGGTCATGGGCTCGGAGCGCGCCACTCCTGTGGCGCTCATGCCTTCTTGGGCCGCAGGCGTCCCGCCCGTTCATGATGCTTGACCACCAATGTGAGCGGGCGGGACGCCCGCGGTCCCCATGAGCATGACCCCTCCGTCCGGGAAGACGCGGACACCCCCCGGCGAAGCCGGGGAGGAGAGCATGAGCGGTGCTCTCAAAACGGACAGGCCCTGCTCTCGGCTTGAGCAGGCTGTTCGTTTCCGGCCAAGGGCCCTCGGCCTGCAAGACGGCAAGGCGGGGTTCCGGCCCTTAAGTAACTTGGCACGCTGATTGCACCATAGCCGGCAAGCCAACGAAGGCTGCACCCACCGGATCGACGCGACCAACGGAGGTCGTGGACAGGGGGGACGCGTTCGGTTTCCTCGACGGGGAAGCTTTGCGCGTCATCGTGTGCCGCTTGGTAGCTTGGCCTGCGAGTCCCCGCTTCCGGTTCACATTGGTCGGAAGACAGGACGGTAGATGACGCAGGCAGCAGGATTGCCCCGACGGAAGCTGGTCGTTCTCGGTAACGGGATGGCGGCCGGCCGCGTGCTGGAAGAGCTGTTCGCGCGGGCGCCGGAGCGCTACGACGTGACGGTCTTCGGCGCCGAGCCGCGCGTCAACTACGACCGCATCATGCTCTCGCCCGTGCTGGCGGGCGACAAGAGCTTCGAGGACATCGTCGTCCACGACGAGGCCTGGTACCGGCGCCATGCGGTGGATCTGCGCAAAGGCGAAACCGTGGTCGGCATCGACCGCGCGGCGCGCACCATCCGGACGCAGGCGGGAGTGGTCGAGGCCTATGACGAGCTCGTCATCGCCGTCGGCTCGCGGCCGATCCTGATCTCGGTTCCCGGCCACGACCTGCCGGGGGTCGTGACGTTCCGCGATCTCGACGACGTCAACGCCATGCTTGAAGCGAGCGCGCGCGGCGGCAACGCCGTCGTGATCGGCGGTGGCCTGCTCGGGCTCGAGGCAGCTGCCGGCCTCGCGCTGCGCGGCATGAAGACGACGGTCATCCACCTGATGCCGACCCTGATGGAACGGCAGCTCGATCCCAACGCCGCCTATCTCCTGCAGAAGGCGATCGAGAAGCGCGGCATCGAGATCCTGACCAGCGCCAACACCAGCGCCATCCTGGGCGACGGCAAGGTCGAGGCGGTACGCCTCGACGACGGCCGAACGCTGCCCGCCGACCTGGTGGTGATGGCCGTGGGCATCCGCCCGCACGTCGCCCTCGCCAGGGATGCCGGCCTCGAGGTCAAGCGCGGCGTGGTGGTCGACGATTTCCTGCGCACCAGCGATCCCAACATCCATGCCGTGGGCGAATGCGTCGAGCATCGCGGCAACTGCTACGGCCTGGTGGCGCCGCTCTACGAGATGGCGAAGACGCTGGCGGCGAGCCTCGCCGGCGAGCCGGCCGCCACCGGCTACACCGGCTCGGCGCTGTCGACCAAGCTCAAGGTCACCGGCGTCGACCTGTTCTCGGCCGGCGACTTCTCCGAGGGCGACGAGCGCGACGAGATCGTCCTGCGCGATCCCGCGCGCGGCATCTATAAGCGCGTCGTGCTGCGCGACAACCGCATCGTCGGCGCGGTGCTGTACGGCGATACCGCCGACGGCTCCTGGTACTTCGATCTGCTGAAGAAGGGCACCGATGTCGGGAGCCTGCGCGAGACGCTGATCTTCGGCCAGGCCTATCAGGGCGGCGGCGTGCTCGATCCCAGGGCCGCCGTGGCGGCCCTGTCGGACGACACCGAGATCTGCGGCTGCAACGGCGTCTGCAAGGGCGTCATCACCCAGGCGATCGTCGCCAGGGGGCTGACCACGCTCGACGATGTCCGGGCGCAGACCAAGGCGTCGGCGTCGTGCGGGCAGTGCACGTCCAAGGTCGAGGCGCTGCTCGCCGCCACCCTGGGCGACGGCTATGCCGGCAGCGGCCGCAAGCCGATGTGCAAGTGCGTCGACCTCACCCACGAGGAGGTGCGCGGCTTCATCCTGTCAAAGGCCCTGAAGTCGGTGCCGGCGGCGATGCAGGAGCTGGGCTGGAAGACGTCGTGTGGCTGCCCGACCTGCCGGCCGGCGCTGAACTACTATCTGCTGTGCGCCTGGCCGGGCGAGTATCGCGACGACGCGCAGTCGCGCTACATCAACGAGCGCGTGCACGCCAACATCCAGAAGGACGGCACCTTCTCGGTCGTGCCGCGGATGTGGGGCGGGCTGACGACGCCGGCCGAGTTGCGCGCCATCGCCGACGTCGCCGAGCGCTTCAAGATCCCGACGGTCAAGGTGACGGGCGGCCAGCGCATCGACCTCTTGGGCGTGCGCAAGGAAGACCTGCCCGCGGTGTGGGCCGAGCTCAACGCCGCCGGCATGGTCTCGGGGCAGGCCTATGCCAAGGGCCTGCGCACGGTGAAGACCTGCGTCGGCAGTGAATGGTGTCGCTTCGGCACGCAGGATTCGACCGGCCTTGGCGTCAAGCTCGAGCGCTTCCTGTGCGGCTCGTGGACGCCGGCCAAGGTGAAGCTGGCTGTGTCGGGCTGCCCGCGCAACTGCGCCGAGGCGACGGTCAAGGATTTCGGCGTGGTCTGCGTCGAGTCGGGCTACGACCTGCATATCGGCGGCGCCGCCGGCCTCCATGTCCGCGCCACCGATCTGCTCGGCCATGTCGCGACCGAGGCCGAGGCGATCGAGTGCATCGCCGCCGTCCTGCAGCTCTACCGCGAGCAGGCGGCCTACCTCGACCGCGTCTACAAGTGGGTCGAGAAGACCGGCCTGGACAGGATCCGGGCGGCGATCATGGACGATCCAAACAACCGGCGCGCCCTGTTCGACCGCTTCAAGAAATCGCAGCGCGCGGTGCAGCGCGACCCGTGGGCCGAGCGCGCGGCCGGCCGCGAGCTGCACGAGTTCATGCCGCTTGCCGTGCTGACCCCGGTCAGGCGCCGGATGGCCGCGGAATGAGCGCCGCCGCCATGGAAACTCCGAGGGAACAGCTCGACAGCTGGTGGTTCGACGTCGGACCGCTGCAGGCCATCCCGGTGCGCGGCGCGCGCATCGTGCGCACGCCGCGCCGCGACATCGCGGTCTTCCGGACGGCGAACGACGAGGTCTTCGCCCTCGACAACCGCTGCCCGCACAAGGGCGGGCCGCTCAGCGAGGGCATCGTGCACGGCCGCAAGGTGGCGTGCCCGCTGCACAACTGGATCATCGATCTCGAGGACGGGCAGGCGACCGGCGCGGACAAGGGCTGCACGCGCAGCTTCCCTGTCAAGCTCGAGAACGGTCGCGTCTATCTCGACATGGGCGTCGCGGCCGCGCCCTGAGGACATTCGCAGATGGTAATTCCTCCGTCATCCCGAGCGAAGCCGAGTGTAGCGAGGCGTAGTCGAGGGACCTTTCTTGTTGCTGTGTCGACAAGAAAGGTCCCTCGACTGCGCCGCCCTTCGGACGCCTCCGCTCGGGATGACGGCGTTTTTTGCCGAGTGCGAATGCCTTCCCTCATCCCTCCCTCCTGATCAATCGAAAGGAAAAATCGTGGCCTACCTGGTGCCCTCCGAATTCGTGACCAAGATGGTCGATGCGGGCGAATCGAAAGTCTTCATGTCGACGCGCGACACGGTGATCCGCGCCTACATGGCCGGCGCGATCCTGGCGCTGGCGGCGGCCTTCGCCGTGATGGTAAGCGTGCAGACTGGCTATCCGATCATCGGGGCGATCCTGTTCCCGGTCGGCTTCTGCATGCTCTACCTCCTGGGCTTCGACCTTCTGACGGGCGTGTTCGTGCTGACGCCGCTCGCCCTGATCGACAAGCGTCCCGGCGTCACCCTGAACGGCGTTCTGCGCAACTGGGGTCTGGTGTTCGTCGGCAACTTCGCCGGCGCCTTCACCGTCGCCCTGCTGATGGCGATCGTCTACACCTTCGGCTTCTCGACGCCGCCGGACAAGGTCGGCCAGGTCATCGCCAACATCGGCGAGGGCCGCACCGTCGGCTACGCCGCGCACGGAGCGGCCGGCATGCTGACCCTGTTCATCCGCGGCGTGCTGTGCAACTGGATGGTCTCGACCGGCGTCGTCGGTGCGATGATCTCGACCTCCGTCAGCGGCAAGGTGATCGCCATGTGGATGCCGATCATGCTGTTCTTCGGCATGACCTTCGAGCATTCGGTCGTGAACATGTTCCTCTTTCCGTCGGGCCTGCTGATCGGCGGCAAGTTCTCGGTCATGGACTACCTGATCTGGAACGAGATCCCGACGGTGGTCGGCAACCTGGTGGGCGGCCTCTCCTTCACCGGCCTCACCCTCTACGCCACCCACGTCCGGACGGCGCCCAAGCGGGCGGCCTCCGACCGCCTGGCCCAGACCGGCTACCTGGCCCGGTAGCATCATCGGGCAGCCTCATCGGCCGGCATTGTCGGCCCTGGGCGTCGGACATGCCGTACGAACTGCGCATCTCGATCGGGCAGCATTCCGACAAGGGCCGCAAGGAAACCAACCAGGATTTCCATGGCGCGGTGATACCCAACGAGCCGGCGCTCGGGCTCAAGGGTATCGCCGTCGCCCTGGCCGACGGCATCAGCAGCAGCGAGGTCAGCCGCATCGCCGCCGAATCGGCGGTCAAGAGCTTCCTCACCGACTACTACTGCACGTCCGATTCGTGGTCGACCAAGACCTCGGCGACGCGCGTCATTGCGGCGACGAACTCCTGGCTGCACGCCCAGACGCGGCGCGGCCGGCACGGCGAGGACCCGGACAAGGGTTATGTCTGCACGCTCGCCGTCCTGGTGGCGAAATCGCGCACGGCGCACCTCTTCCACATCGGCGACTCGCGCATCTATCGCAAGGTCGGCGGCTCGCTCGAGCAGCTGACCGAGGATCATCGCGTCGTCATCTCCTCCGCCGAGACTTACTTGGGGCGAGCGCTCGGCGTGAATCCCCAGGTCGAGATCGACTACCGGGCGGTCGAGCTCGAGACGGGCGACGTCTTCGTGCTGGCGACTGACGGCGTCTACGAGCATCTCGACGCGCGCGCGATCGCGCGCGTGATCGACGAAGGCGCGGACGACCTCGACGCCGCCGCCGGCCAGATCGTCCGGCGGGCGTTCGACCAGGGCAGCTGGGACAATCTCACCATCCAGATCGTCCGCATCGATGCGTTGCCGGACGGCGAGGCGAACGAGTTGCTGGCCGAATCGACAGGCCTGCCGCTGCCGCCGCTGCTCGAGCCGCGCATGGAGTTCGACGGCTATCGCATCGTGCGGCCGCTGCATGCCAGCAGCCGCAGCCACATTTACCTGGCGACCGACAGCGAGGACGAGAGCCTGGTGGCGCTCAAGATCCCGTCGATCGACCTGCGCGGCGATCCTGCCTACCTGCGGCGCTTCATGATGGAGGAGTGGGTCGCCCGGCGGCTCGACAACGTTCACGTCCTGCGGTCGCACCGGCAATCGCGCAAGCGCGGCTATCTCTATCTCGTGACCGAGCACGTCGACGGCACGACCCTGGCGCAGTGGATGACCGACAATCCGCGGCCCGATCTCGACACCGTGCGCGGCATCGTCGAGCAGATCGCGCGCGGCCTGCAGGCCTTCCATCGCAAGGAGATGCTGCACCAGGACCTGCGCCCCGAGAACGTCATGATCGATCGCACCGGGACCGCGAAGATCATCGACTTCGGCTCCACCATGGTGAGCGGCCTCGCCGAGGCCGCGCCGGCGGCCGAGGCCAACACTGTGCTGGGCACCTTCCAATACACCGCCCCGGAGTATTTCCTGGGGGAGGGCGGGACGACGCGCTCGGACATCTTTTCGCTGGGCGTCATCGCCTACCAGATGATCGCGGGCCAGTTGCCCTACGGCGCGCAGATGGCGCAGGCGCGGACGCGGGCACAGCAGCGCAAGGTGGCCTATCGCTCGATCGTGGACGGCGGAATCATGGACAACAGGCACCCGGTTCCGGTCTGGGTCGACGGCGCGCTGCGCAAGGCCGTGCATCCCGATCCCGCCCAGCGTTACGGCGAGCTCTCGGAGTTCCTCTACGATCTCCGCCATCCCAACGAGGACCTGGTCGATTCCAACCCGAGGCCGCTCATCGAGCGCAACCCGCTGCTGTTCTGGAAGGGGCTGTCCTTCGTCCTGGCGGCCATCGTCGTGCTGCTGCTCGCCCAGCGCTACGGCTGACCTCCGGCGCCTTGCGGCGCGGGTCTCGCTGGACCCAAGTTCGCTCAAGCGCCCGGAGAGCGCGCTCTTCGTTCGCCTGTCCAGTATTGCCGGGGAGGTGTCGCCGTCATACGGCGACGGAGGGGTCATGGCTCTTCCGGACCGCGGGCGCCCCGCCCGCTCATCATCATGAGATCATGAGCGGGCGGGACGCCCGCGGTCCAAGATTCATGACCCCTCCGCCTCGTATGACGGGGCACCTCCCCAGCGCTGGTGTGCTTCGATCGCGCGCTGGAGCTCCGGCCCGCCGCGAGGTCCTGCGCCAGGCAGCGCGGGCGAGGGCCGGCGCGTTGTTCGCCGACCACCAGGCCATTCGCGACTTCGAGGCGTTCCTGGTAGCGACTGTTGCCGCCTCCGGCTGCAACGAGAAGCTGCCCGAGGGCTGGCGGCCGGGTGCGGCGTAAGGCTCAAGCGTTGGGAGAGCGCGCCACTGATGGCGGAGTAAACTCCGCCAAGATGGCGCTCATGCTCTTCTGGACCGCGGGCGTCTCGCCCGCTCATGATTTCAGGAGCAGGCGAGACACCCGCGGTCCGCATGAGCGCCGCCCAAGGCGGAGGTTACCCGACTCAGGTGGCGCACCCCTCACAACATCCCATGAGCGCCATCTTGGCGGAGTTTACTCCGCCATCAGTGGCGTGCTCCCAGTGCTGAGTGCGCGCTTCAGCGCTCCGTCTGCTTCAGCCGGTCCGCCATCTTCTCGGCGATCATCACCGTGGTGAGGTGGGTGTTGGCGCGCACGACGGTGGGCATGATCGAGGCGTCGATGACGCGCAGGCCGGTGCAGCCGATCACGCGGCACTCGGGATCGACGACCGACCGCGGGTCGTCGGCGGCGCCCATGCGGCAGGTCCCGCTGGCGTGCTGGGCATCGGAGCATTCGGCGAGCATCCAGTCGTCGAGCGCCTCGGCGTCGAAGGGCTCCTCGATCGAGCGGCCTGTCGCGCCGTATTCGACGCGGGTCGCGATAGCCTGCATCTCGGCGTGGCGGCCGATCTCGCACAGGCGTCGCACGCCGTCGCGCATGCGCAGGAGGTCGCTGTCGTCGGACAGCATGCGCTCGTCGACGCCAGGGTCGATCGCGGGATCGCGTGTCGTGATGCGGACACTGCCTTCGCTGAATGCCTGGAAGGCCGAGACGGCGATACGGGCGCGCGCCGTGCCGCCTTCCTCTTCCGGCCGCAGGTTGCCGGCGATCATGATCATGTCGTTGAGCCCCGCATTGCCGAGGCTCGAGCTGTAGCGCAGGCAGCAATTGGTGTGGCGATGCGCCAGCGTGCTCACACGCGCGCCCTCCCTGAGGTCGAGCACGAGGCCGAGGATGGGATGGTCGAGCAGGTGCTCGCCGACCGGGCGATCGGCCACGACGGCGATCCCGAGGCCCGCCAGCAGTGCGCGCGGCCCGATGCCGGTGCGCTGCAGGATGGCCGGCGAATGGATGGCGCCGGCCGACAGGATGACCTCGCGACGGGCGCGGACGGTGCGTCGCTCGCCGCCCGCCAGCACGTGGACGCCGCTCACATGCGCGCGGTTGCCCTCGACCTGCAGCGTGTCGACGAGAGCCTGGCCGACGACCGTCAGGTTCGGTCGGCCGCGCGCCGGCTCGAGATAGGCGTCGTTGGTCGAGATGCGCAGCCCCTGCCGGCTGTTGATGGCATAGGGCGACACGCCGCTGCCCTCGGGCGCGTTGTGATCGGCGCACCAGCCGTAGCCCAGCGCCAGCGCCGCCTTCATCAGGGCACGGTCGACGTGGCCCCAGGCCTCGACCGGCGCGCGGTAGACGGGGATCGGGCCGTCGGCGCCGTGCCAGGCGGCATCGCCGTAATCGACGTCGGTCTCGAGCCGGCAGAACCAGGGCAGGACGTCCTGCCATCCCCATCCCGCGCAACCCGCGGCGACCCAATCCGCGAAATCGTCGGGGATGCCGCGGATGGCGATCTGGCCGTTGATGCTCGAGCTGCCGCCGATCGCGCGCCCGCGCCACAGCAGCTTGGGCTCCTGGCGCCCGGTACGCCGGGCGAGCAGCTTCGGCCAGCGGTAGTTGTCGTCGGCAATGGCGCGCAGTGGATTGGGAATGCGCAGGTGATGGGGCGTCTCGGCGGTGCGGAAGTCGAACCCCGCTTCGAGCAGCAGGACACGAAGGGCAGGGTCTTCGCTCAGCCGGGCCGCGAGAACGGCGCCCGCCGAGCCGCCGCCAATGATGATGTAGTCATACTCGTCGTTCATTGCCCTTCCTTCGCCGCAGGTCGTTCATCGAGGGGCGAAGGATAGGGCGGTCGTGCGACAAGTCATCCGTTCGTGAAGCGTCTGGCGAGAGGCATTTCGCCCCGCTCCATCGCGCTGTCACTTGCCACACCCAGTGTCCACGCCCGGCTGAACTCGGCGCCCAGCAGGAAGATCTGGGCCGAATAGAAGATCCACAGGAGCATGACGATGATCGCGCCCGCGCCGCCGAAGGACGAGGCGATCCCGGTCTGACCGATGTAGAGCGCGATCAGGTATTTTCCGCCTTCGAACAGGATCGTTGCAAACAGAGCGCCGGGCAGCGCGTCACGCCAGCGCACGATCCGATCAGGCAGGGTCTTGTACATGATGGCGAAGACGCTCGTGATCAGTGTTGCCGAGACGACGACGTCGATCGCCGTCACGAGGACGGCGCCAGCGGGAAGGATGGCCTTGAGGAACGCGGCAATGGCCGCCAGGGCGGCACTCAGGACCAGCGAGACCATGAGGATGAAGCCCAGCGCGATCACCAGACCGAGACTGGCAATACGCGCCTGAACGAGCCGCGACAGCGTCGATCGACGCGACTTCGCCTTCCAGATCGCGTTCAAGGCCATTTGAACCTCGCCGAAGACACCGGTTGCGGCGAGCAGGACGGTGGCCAGGCCGATCACTGTCGCAAGCGCACCGGAAAACCGGTCGCTGGCGCTCCGCAACATGGCCTGAAGCGCTCCGGCCGTGTCGCGGCCCATCAGGCCGCTCAGCTGGTCGACGATAGCACCCCGGGCGGCGTCGCGGCCGAACACCATGCCGGCCACGGCGATGATGACCAGCAACACAGGGGCCAGTGAGAACAGCGTAAAATAGGCAATCGAGGCGCCACGGCTGAATGCATCGTCGGCGATGTAGCCTTCGAGCGTGCCGCGAATCAGGGCCCAGGCGCGGCGCAACGGCATTGCCAGCTTCCGAACAGGTGCACTGGACGTGCTCCAGGCACGCCTCGATCGTGCATCTTCCAACGACGGAAAATCACGACAGTTCCTGTTTGCCAGCTTTTTTGATGGCACCATCTGTCGGAACGGGCATCGCCGAGCCAAGGTCTGCGATCCGTCCAGGCGGTTTCTGGACTACGATGGCAAGGCGAATGCGCTCGATCCGGCCGCACGGCAGCCGATCGGGCCTGACGTCAACAGAGGGGGAACGGCATGCTGTCCGAACCTGGACATTACGATTATGCGCCATACACCGGGCGCCCGCGCATCGTCTGGCCGGGCGGGGCGCGCATCGCGGTGTGGCTGGCGCCAAACATCGAGCACTACGAGCTCGAGCCGCCCGACAATCCGCGCAAGACGCCGTGGCCGCGGCCGGTGCCCGACATCCTCAACTATTCCCATCGCGACTACGGCAACCGGACCGGCTTCTGGCGCATGGCCGATGTCATGGCCAGGCACGGCGTGCGCGGCAGCGTCTCGCTCAACGTCGCCGTCTGCGACCACTATCCCGAGATCGTCGAGCGCTGCTGCGCGCTCGGCTGGGAGCTGTTCAGTCACGGCACCTACAACACCCGCTACTTCTACGACCTGTCGGAAGATCAGCAGCGCGCCGTGATCGCCGACAGCCGCGAGACCATTCGCAGGGTGAGCGGCCAGTCGCTCGACGGCTGGCTGACGCCGGCCATCACCAACGACGAGACCACGCAGCACGTGCTGGCGGAGGAGGGGATCAAGTACACGCTCGACATGGTGCACGACGACCAGCCGATGCCGGTCAAGGTGCGCAACGGCCGGCTGATCAGCGTGCCCTATTCGCTCGAGGTCAACGACGTGCCGCTGTTCCAGACCCGCAACACGCCGGTCGAGCGCTACACCGCGATGGTCAAGGCGCAGTTCGACCAGCTATACGCCGAAGGGGCGGAGAACGGCACGGTGATGTGCCTGCCGCTGCATCCCTACCTGATCGGCCAGCCGCAGCGCATCGCCGCCCTCGACGCCGCCCTCGCGCACATCGTTGGGCACGATGGCGTCTGGCTGGCGACGGGCCGCGAGATCGCCGCCTGGTACACCGAGCACTATTACGAGACGGTCTCGAGCTGGCTGGCGTCGGGCACGCCGGGAGGCCGGCGATGAGCGGCCCCGGCATCCCGAACTACCTCGACTACAAATGGCGCCGGCGCGGGCTCGACCACGACCGCTTCCCGCACCGCAATCTGCCGCAGGCCAGGCCCGTCGCGTGGCCGGGCAAGGCGCGGGTGGCGCTATGGGTTGCCGTCCATGTCGGCCACTTCCCGATGGACATGCCGCGCACGCCCTTCGTGGCGCCGGGCGGAGTCGACCGGCCCTATCCGAGCTACTGGGATTACACCCAGCGCGATTACGGCAACCGCGTCGGCATCTATCGCCTGATGCGGGCGCTCGATGCCCGCGGCGTGCGGGCGACGGCGCTGCTGAACAGCGCCGTCGCGACGCGCTACCCGGCGCTGGCCAGGGAGATCGCCGCCAGCCAGTGGGAGGTCGCCGCCGCCGGGATCGACATGGGCAAGCTGCATCACGGCGGCCTGGCGCAAGCGCAGGAGAAGGCGCTGGTCGAGCAGGCGGTGGGCGCGCTGCGCGGCGCCTTCGCGACCCCGATCCGTGGCTGGCATTCGCCTGCCCATTCGGAATCGCTCAACACGCTCGATCTCGTGGCCGCGGCCGGCCTCGACTGGGTCGCCGACTGGATCAATGACGACATGCCCTATGCGGTGACGACGTCGGCTGGAACGCTGACGGCCATGCCGCTCGCCTGGGACCTGTCGGACCAGCGGCTGCTGTTCCAGCAGCACATGGATACCGCCGAGTTCGTCGAGCAGGTGCTGCGCGCCTTCGCGACGCTCTATGGCGAGGCCCAGCGTACCGGCAGCGGCCGCATCCTGACGCTCACCCTCACGCCGTGGCTGATGGGCCAGCCGCATCGCATCCGCGCGCTCGGCGGGCTGCTCGATCGCATCCTCGACCATGCCGGCGTCTGGCCGGCGACCGGCGCGGAGATCGTCGATGCATGGCGAGCGGGTGGGTGAGGACTTGTTGTCCTCCCCAGCTTCGCCGGGGAGGTATCGCAGTCTTGCGGCGACCTGCCTCCGCCGAAGCGAAGCCGCTTCGGCTTCGCGCAGGCAGGCGGAGGGGTCATGAATCATGCGGACCGCGGGCGTCTCGCCCGCTTAAGCTCACGAGCGGGCGAGACGCCCGCGGTCCGGAAAGACTCATGACCTCTCCGCCCCGTAAGACGGGGCACCTCCCCAGCTCCGTTGGGGAGGAAAATGAAGACCGCAGTGAACCGGCCCGGGTGAAAATGCATGCCGCGCATGTGAAACGAATCCTTCCCCCCGTGGCGCGCCGAGTCGAAGCTCGCTGTCCGACGCGCCCCGCCTCCCGGTTGCCTGGCGCGACTAGGGAGCATGGGCATGGATGGATCGGCGAACCGCGCCGGTGTGGATCAGCACAGCGACGTCGATGGTCGCGTCGCCTGGCGGGTGGCGTGGATCACGCTCGCGCTCCTGTCGGTGTCCTACGGCTCGCCGCTCCTGATCGTGGTCGGCATGCGGACGATGCAGGAGTCGCTCGGCACCGATCGCTCGGTGATCGCCCTGGCGGGCTCCCTGGTGTGGGTCGGCACCGGCGCCGGTGGCATCCTGATGGGCTGGCTGGCCGATCGCATCGGCCTGCGCACGACGGTGATCTTCGGCGCCTGCATGATCGCCGCCGGGCTGGCGCTCTCGGCCACCGGCTCGGTATGGGCGATCTATGTCGGCCACGGGCTGATGGTGGGCCTGCTCGGCAACGGCGCGGTCTATCCGCCGCTGCTGGTCTATGTCACCCGCTGGTTCCACCGCCGTCGCGGCTCGGCGATCGCCCTCATCTCGTCAGGCCAATACGTCGCCGGCGTGCTGTGGCCATCGCTGATCGAACAGGGGATCGCAGAGGTCGGCTGGCAATGGGTGATGCTGGGCTTTGGCGCCCTGGTGCTGGTCTTCGTCGTGCCGATGACGTTTTTCCTGCGGCAGGCGCCCGGCATGGCAACCACGGCGCACGGGCACCTGGCCGGCGTCGTCCGCCGCCGCGTTGCCGGATTGCCGGCCAATCTCGTGCAGGCCCTGCTCTGCGTGGCGGGCTTCTGCTGCTGCATTCCGATGTCGATCCCGCAGGCCCACCTGGTCGCCTTCTGCGGCGACCTTGGCATCCGGGCGACCCATGGCGCGGCGATGCTCTCGGTCATGCTGGCCGCGGCCTTCCTGTCGCGCCAGGCCTGGGGTGCGCTGGCCGACCGGATCGGCGGCCTGCGCACCGTGCTCGCCGGATCGGCCTGCCAGTTGGTCGCCATCGCGAGCTTCCTGCTCACCCAGGACGAGGCCGGCCTGTTCGCCGTTGCCGCCGTGTTCGGCCTGGGGTTCAGCGGCATCATCCCCGCTTATTCGGTGGCGATCCGCGACCTGTTCCCGGCGGCCGAGGCATCATGGCGGGTCCCGCTGACGCTCTTCACCGCGATGAGCGGCATGGCCTTCGGCAGCTGGTTCGCCGGCGCTCTCTACGATCATTTCGGCTACTATGCGCCGGCCTTCGCCTCCGGCGTCGGATTCAACATCCTCAACCTGATGATCATAGGCTTCCTGGTCCATCGCACGGCGTCGTCGCGCCGCAGCGGCCTGTGGTCCCTGGTGAGGTGACAGCCGGCTATCCCGTCTGGTGGCAGGCCGCTTCGAACAGGCGCCTGGCATGCAGGGTCGCCAGCTCGAGGTCGGTCACGAGCTCGGCAATGATCCAGCCGTCGCGCAACCCGGCGCGGGTGCTGGCATTGACCTTGGCCAAGGCCGCGTGAATGGCTTCGATGTCCCGCTTCTCGCCCGCAAGGCCGTCGGCGGCGGCGTCGGCGTAGAGCCGCTCGGCGCGCTCGAGATTGAGGGCGAGGCGTGTCCTGACGGTCTCGGGGGCGGACTCCGAGCATTGGTCGACGCAGGCAAGCGCAAGCAGGTAGTTCTCGAGCAATAGATCGACGCGCTCTCTCGACTCCGCGACTATGTCGACGTCGTCGTGCACGCGCTTCTGCCGCACCGTCACCTCCTCTCTCGGGCGGCGGCAGTCTCGACAGCGCTCCGGCCATGGTCGGTGACATTTCGCACAGACGCCCTGGCTCATGGTTCGAGTTGGGAAATTGGTTGCAGAAGTGGTGCAGCCTGCCATTCTCGTCCCCGGGGAGCCTTCTTATCCGGGGATGTGGCGTGAATCGCGTGCCGGCGCTTCGTTTAATCGCGCTGTTCGAGGATCTGTCGGACGCCGACCTGGCGCTCGTCGCGGAGGCGTGCACCATCCGGTCCTATCCCCGCCACGCCCAAATCGTGAGCGAGCAGGAGCACACGACCGACATCTTCTTCATGCTGTCCGGCACCGTACGATTCAGCAGCTATACGACGAGCGGCCGCGAGGTGATCTTCAACGAGATCTCGACGGGCGGCATCTTCGGCGAGTTCTCGGCGATCGACCACCTGCCGCGCTCGTCGAATGTCACGGCCATGTCCGACTGCATCCTGGCCCGCATGTCGGCGGAGCAGTTCCACCAGGTGCTGCTGGCCAATGCCGCCGTCGCCACCCGCTTGGTCGAGCTGCTGGTCGCCAAGATCAGGCAGATGAGCGAACGCGTCTTCGAGGTCAGTGCCCTCGCGGTGCGCGAACGGGTGCGCCGCGAGCTGCTGCGCCTGGCAGCGAGCGGCACGAGATTCGGCAACAGCGTGGTGATCCGGCCGGCGCCGACGCATTACGACATCGCCGCCCGCATCGGCTCGCACCGCGAGGCGGTGACCCGCGAGTTCATGCGGCTCGAGGTCGAACGCCTGATCGAGGTCCGCCGGCGCCAGATTCGCATCGTCGACATCGACCGCCTCGCCGAGGCGACCGACGAGCAGGGTCCGAGGAGTCGGCCGTCGCACTGAGCAGCAGCCGTACTGGAATCGCGCCGGGAGCGCGCCACTTCCGTGGCGCTCATGCTCTTCCGGACCGCGGGCGTCTCGCCCGCTCGGGGTTCATGTGCGGGCGAGACGCCCGCGGTCCGGAAGAGCATGAGCGTCGGCTCTTTGATCGGCGACGACACACTGTGATTTTTCCCACATCCCCCGGGCGCGGCGCGGCGTGACGATGGCAGGCAAAATTTGGGGGGGACCGTAATGGCTACGATACGGCGCAAGGTCCGGCGCTCGCCGGCGCGCCGGTCCGGCGGGCCGCTTGGCCGCTATGCCTTTCGCTTCAGTGGCTTCACGCGCGTGGCGAGCGATGCGCGCGACCGCAATGGCGTTCCCTACCACATCGTCGGCGTGGGCCATGTCGTGTTCCAGCAGAATGGCGCGATCATCGGGCGGCAGAGCTCGACCGTGATCGCGATCTCGGGTGCCGGGCCGACGCTCCAGCGCACCGTCTTCGCGCTGACCGGAAGTTATCTCACGCGCGCGGACCAGACCGGCGCGCTGACCGCCTTCTTCCATAGGGTGCGCAATCCGGATACGCCCAGGGAGGCGATCGCCGACCAGCCCGAGATGAGCGACGTGTTCGAGTTCATCTCCTTCGACCGTGGCGCACGCCTCAGCCTGGTCTCCACCGCGCCGACCCTGTTGCCGGCCAACGAGCTGGTCGACGAGCTGGTCTCCGTGGAGGCGTTCCGCCAGTAGGTTGTCTCTTCTGCTGGAAGTGCGTGCCTTACGAAAGAAACTTGCTCCATGCGAGTGGTGTTGCTGGAGCAGTCAATAAAGTCACACGCTCTGAGGAGCGCCCGGAGGGCGCGTCTCGAAGGATGGGCCACACAGGAGATCGTTGGAAAAGCCGTGTCGCAGCACCCTCGCTGCTGGCCACCAAAGGGCGAAGGTTACTTCGCCCGAAGCGAGACGCGGTCCTCCGGGCCGCTCCTCATGGGTCCCTTCCTAATCTGACGCTTATGGGGCACCTCCCCCGATGACGAGGGAGGGCTATGAGTAGTGTCCACTTCTTGGCAGCTCGCTGGCGAGGCGAAGTGGCGCGCTCCCGGCGATGATCCTCGTTACTTTGCAGCCGTGCGTTCGGCAGCGGTCCGGCGCAGGCGGGCAACCTCGTCGACGATGCCGGTCTGGCCGGTCTGCCGCGCCGTCTCCTCGGCCCGCCGCAGGAGCGGCAGGGCGGTCGCGGTGTCGCCCTGAAGCAGCGCGCTGCGGCCGGCCCGCAGCAGCAGGTCGGCGGCCTCGGCAGCCTGGCCGGCGCGCAGGGCGGCGTCGGCCGCCGACGCCAAGGCGCGCGCCATGCCGCGATAGTCGAGCGCCTGCCGGCGGTTGGCGGCGGCACGCTGCAGCAGCGCGAGCGCCTCGGCCGGGCGGTTGCCGAGCAGGGCGGCACGACCTTCCAGCTCCTCGCGGTCGGCCTGCAGGTCGGCCTGCTTCGACGGCGGCAGGGCGGCGATCGCCTGGGCGAGCGCGGCGCCATCGCCGCGCTGCGCCGCCACCAGGCCGCGGATGAACCAGGCACGCGGCGCGGTGTCGCTGTCGCCCGAGGTTCGGCTCAAGGCGTCCTGGGCGGCGCCGTCGGCGGCGGCGAGATCGCCGGCGCGATAGGACGCCGCCGCCAACACCAGGAACAGCTCGGCCGGCACCGGCGCGCGCCGCCGCTCGAGGTCGCGCTGAGCGTCATGCACCGTGCCGATAGCGGCCTTGGCGTCGCCCGCCCGCATCTGCGCCAGCGCGAGATTGTACGAGACGTCGGCGATGGCGCCGGCATCGTCGCGCTCGTAGGCGCGCTGCAGGGCGGTCTTGTACTGGCGCACCGCGAGGCTCGGCATGTCCATCGACAAGGCTTGGCTGCCGGCGCGGTTGGCCTGGTCGAGCCTGGCGTCGGGCGGCGGGCCGGGATCGGCCGGGCTGCCGCCACACGCGGCGAGAGCGAGCGCCGCGAGTGGCGGCAGCAGGCGCTGGATCACGTTCTCGCCTCGGTCACGGCGAGGGAGTGGACTTCTTCTACTCCTCCCCCGTAATCGCAGGGCATTCGCATATGGCAAAAAAATCCGTCATCCCGACCGGAGCCGAGCGCAGCGAGGCGTAGCGGAGGGACCTTTCTTGTTGTGGCAACAGCAAGAAAGGTCCCTCGACTGTGCCGCCCTTCGGGCAGCTCCGCTCGGGATGACGGAATTTTTTGCGCTATGCGAATGCCCTGCCCGTAATCGGGGGAGGAATAGACGAAGATGCATCCACTCCTTGGCTTGGTCATGGGCCCGCCCCGCTCACGGGCGCACCTCGATCGCCGGCGCACGCCGGCTGGCCGGGGCAGGCGGCGCGCTCGAGCCGCCAAGCAGCCAGTGGCGGCGCAACTGGCCGAGCAGGAGCTCGAGCTCGTGCGCGGCGATCTGGGCCTGCAGCAGGGTGCTCGGCAGCGCCTCGCTGGTGACGGCGACGTTCTCGGTGATGCGCGGCGTGGTTTTCGCGAGATTGCGCGTGGTCTGCTGCAGCGAGGTCAGGATCGAATCGGCTTTCACCAGGATCTGGGCAATGCGCGGGTCCTTCGAGGTGCGTTCGAGCTGGGCGGCGAGCTCGCGCAGGCTCACCAGGGCGGCCTCGACCTCGTTGGCCATCTTGTCGTTGGAGATGAGGCGGCCGGCGACGCCTTCGCCGCTGTCGACCTTGCGGGCGACGCTGGCGGCCGACGTCAACGTTTGCTCGAGCGGACCCTCGATCCTGCGCACCACGGTGGCGGCCGAGGTCAGCGTCTGCTCGAGCGGGCCGGCCGGATCGACGGCGCGATGGGCGACGGCGGTGAAGGCCTGCACCGCCTTGTTGACGTCGTCGATCAGCGGCATGACCTTGGCGCGCAGCTCGTCGATCATCTGGCCCAGCGTATCGGTCGGCGCGCGGTCGCTGGTGGCGGCGATCACGGCATAGGACCAGTCGAGCTCGGGGCCGGAGCCGCGCGAGATGTCGATATAGGCCGCGCCTGCCACGCCGAACTGGCGGCGGATCGAGACCACCGAATCGCGGCGGATGAAGGGGCGCATCTGGTCCTCGACGCGCGCGACCGCGTGCATGCGCTGGTGGTTGGGATCGATGACGATGCGGCGGACCTCGCCGGCGCGGGTGCCCAGCACCTGCACCTCGGCGCCGGGCGCGAGGCCCGCGACGCCTTCGTCGGGCAGCAGGATGCGCAGCGTGAAGGACGGCTGGAACCAGTCCTTGAGGAAGCCCGCGTTGATCAGCACGCCGATGAAGACGCCGATGCAGGCCAGCACCACGGCACCGACGAGCTCGTCGAACTGGAAGACACCGAAGATCGACCGCTTCATCGCGCCCTCCGTCCTTGCGCCAGCCCGTGCTCGGCCAGCCGGAGCACCTGCTCGGCCTCGACGAACTGCGTGGCCTGGGCCGCCAGGCTACCGGTAATCCATAGCACTGCAGCGCCGCGGTCGCGCGCCGTCAGGAGGGCCTGCGCCATCGGCACGGCGAGGTCGGGCGTGTGCTCGAGGGCCTGGTCGTGCACCACCACCAGGTCGGGCTCGCCCAGCAGGCCGCGCACGCAGGCCGCCCGCACCAGGGCGCGTCGCGGTGTCGTCTCGCTGCGTCCTGACGGCAGGCCGGGCAGGCCGAACAGCCGGGCAAGCTGGGTGGCATGGTCGATCATCTCGTCGCGCGGTCGCTCGAAATGGTAGGCGCCGGCCAGCAGCACGGCGTCGAGCACCGACATGTGGCTCGGCCAGACGTCGCTCTGCACGACCGCGCCGATGCGGCGCCGTCGATGCATACGCTCGCGCGGATTGCGCGTCGTCCAATTGACGCCGAGGAACTGGACCTCGCCCGCGCCGGGGTCGGCCAGGCCGAGGCAGAGATCGACCAGCTCGGCGGCGTCGGCCTCGTCCTCGACCTCGACCAGGGCGACGGTGCGGCGCGGCAGCTCCAGGTCGAGCCGGATCGGCATGGTGGAGAGCTGGCGCTCGGCCAGGGTGACGCTGCGCAGCGACAGGACCGAACGGGCGGGGCGGAGCGCCATGTCAGCCTACCGGCATCTCAAGGCACGAGGTCGTAGACGCTGTTGACCACGAAGATCGCGATCGCCGAGCGCACGAAGCCGCGCGGTACCAGGCGCTGCAGCTCGTCAGCCTGGTCGCGCCGCGCCAGCCCGGTCGCGCAACAGGCGAGCGCCACGGCGAAGCCGATGGTGATGCATTTCAACGGTGGCAGGATGAAGTCGTTGATCTCCATGGCGCGCAGCACGAGATCGCTGAAATCCCATATCGAGTAGGAGACCAGCCCCAGCGCGTTGGCCATCAGGTAGCCGGTCAGCAGGGTCGACAGCAGCAGGATGGTGCCAAGGCAGAAGGCGCCCAGCGCGAAGGCGAAGGCGCGCGGCACGACCAGCAGCATCAGGGGGTCGAGCCCCTGGATCTCGAGTTGGCGCAGCCAGCCGCGGGCGCGCGCCTCGCCGAGCTCGATCAGGGTCGCCGTGCCGGCGCGGCCGAACAGGATCAGGCCGACCAGGATGGGCACGAACTCGCGCACCAGGAGCACGACGATGACCGAGCCGACCAGGCCGGTGGTGCCGGTCTGGGCCAGCCAGTAGACCGCCTGCGATACCAGCGCGAAGCCGACCAGCAGGCCGGTCGCCACCGTGGTGGCGAGCGAGCGCACCGTCACCTCGTGGAGCACGCGCTTGAACTCGATCCTCACCGGTCCCTGCCAGGTGCCGCGGCGCAGCGCCACCACGACGACCGTGGCGGCCAGCGACAGGTAGAGCAACAGGCGATGGACCAGCAGGATCGTGGCACCGCCCAGCGCTGCCAGGCCGCGTCGCACCAGCGGAAGGTCGCGCCGTTCCGTCCGCGCCATCACAGGCGGTCCACCAGCACGAAGGTGCGCATGTCGCCGGTCTCGGGCAGGAAGTAGGTGCCGCGCGGCCTGAACAGGAATCGGTCGGCGAGCAGCTCGTAGGCGGTTTCGGAGGCCGCGATGGTACGCCGGGCGGTGCTGGTCGAGAGGACCTTGGCGACTCCGATCGCCCCGCCCCACAGATGGCGGCTCGGCGGATCGGTGGCGACCGTCAGGCTCATGACGGTGCCGATATCGATGGCGAAGCTGAAGTCGAGGCTGATGTTCCAGCGTTCCTCGAGCTCGAGCAGCCGGTCGCGCAGATCGAGCATCGCCGTCGCCACGCAGCGCGCCGATGCGGTGACCGCCGTCTTGTCGCCGGAGAAGGCCGCCAGCACGAGCTGGTCGTCGAGCAGTGCGGCGTAGGTGAGCCCGCTGCTCTCGATCGAGCGCCTGAGCTCGTTGACGATCGCCTCCATCGCCGTGCTCTCCTCGCACGACGTCGGGCGCTTGGCCACCGTCGTCCACATCGGCAGCTTCAACACGGCGATGGTCGCCCGCTCGATCGCATTCTCCTCGAGGTCGTCGAGCGAGGCGTCGGCCAGCATCAGCGTCTGCTCGAGCCGCGATTCGCGGGTGGCGAAGCTTTCGACCGAGGTGCTGCCGGCCGAGCCCCCGCCCGCCGCCGCGACCGCGGCGCGGGCCGCGACCGGTACCGGCGGAGCGGCGGCGGCGTAGCGCAGCGCCAGCACCACGGCCAGTGCATCGCAAAACTCCACCATGCTGGCGGTATGCTCGCCGCGCGCCGGATCCTCGACCGTGATCATGCCGGTCAGCCGGCCGTTGGAGACGATCGGCACGATGTAGACACTGGTGGTGCCGAGCGGCTTCAGGTAGGCGACGAACAGGTCCGCCGTGCGCCCCTGGCTCGCGTCCTGGGCGTCGATCGGCTCGCCGTTGCCCAGCGCGGCGAACAGGTCGGGCATCTGGTCGCGATGCAGCTCCATGCCGCTGGTATGGTCGTGCACGGTACGGTCGAAGCAGTCCTCGCACAGCAGCGAGGTGCGGTCGCTGTTGAGCCGCCACACCGCGACCCGCTTGCCGGCGCAGGCCGTCGCCGCGGTTTCGAGCGCTCCTGCCAGACCCACATCCTCCGAACCGTCGGTCGGGCCGCTGGTGCGTGCCAGCTCGACGAAGGTTCGGGTGCGCGCCTCGAGCGCCTGCTGGCGCGCGGCCGCCGCCGTCACCGTTCGGTCGGCGGCGACGCTGCGCCAGGCGAGCAGGCCCGACAGCCCGGCGACGATCAGCACGACCAGCCCCGACATAAGGAGCGTGGCAAAGGCGCTGTCGGCGACGAAGCCCACGAAGTCGGTCTCCGGGACGACGATCACGACCACCCAGTTCTTGTCAGTGATCATGCTCACCGGCTCCGACGAGACGATGACGTGCTGGTCGTCGAATGTCAGCACCTGGCGGCCGAAGCCGGCGACGCGCAGATGGTTGAAGATCCGGGTCATCAGCGGGTCGCCGAGCTCGTCGAGCATCGGTGCCTTGGCGTCGGGCCGGTCGACCGGCAGCCAGTCGTCGCTCGGATAGGCGACGATGCGCCCGCTGCGGTCGAGGATGAACGCGTTGCCGTTCTTTCCGACATCGAGCTGCTTCAGGAAGGCACAGAGGTTGGCGAGCTCGATGTCGACAGCCATCACCGTCTGCAGCTTGCCGTCGGCGTCGAAGTGAGGAACCGAGACAGTGATGCCGGGCTTCTTCAGGGTGAAGAAGGGATAGGTATCGGTCCAGTACGGCTTCTTCGTGCGCTCCGCGCCCAGGTACCAGGGGCGCGTCCGCGGATCGAAGGTGTCGGCCTGATCGCTCTCGACCGAGACGACCTTGCCCTGGGCATCGCGCCGGGTCCATGCGACGGTCCGCTTTTCGCCCTGCCGCTCGACCAGCTTGCTGTCGAAGCTGCCCTTGTCGTTGCGAATCACGAACAGGAAATTGCCCTCGGGATCGGCGTAGCTGAAGGCGGTGGCCGCGGTAACGGTGGCCAGCGCATGCCGGGCGAAGCGCAGGACCTCGCGGGCGCCGCTCGGCACGCTGCGCCCGGCCCCCGCCTCGTCCGCCAGCTCGAGGAACTGCTGGGCAGGGGCAAAATAGGACTCCATCTGGACGGCGACCCGCCGGTCGATCGCCGTGATCAGGTCGTTGCCCAGGATGGCCGCGCCGCGCCGGTTGCGCTCGTAGACCGAGTACGCCATGCCCGTGACCAGCACCACCGCAACCACGACACCGGCCATCGGCAGGCTATGGCGCAAGGCCCTGCGCAAGCGGGACGGGCGCCCTTCGCGCTGGGCTTCCGACAGGGCCGTCAGGTCGGGCGCCACCTGATCGGACGGTGACAAGGAGGCCATGTGGCGGCCAGCTTACTCCATCGGCACGCTATTGGTAGAGCCCGACGTTCCCCCGGATGCATAGCCGGGGCTGTCTCGCGGGCTCGGGGCTTGGAGCGCGCCACTCCGATGGTGCTCATGGGATGTGCAATCAGCAAGAAGAGCGCCATCGGAGTGGCGCGCTCCAAGCCATGACCCCTCCGCCCTCTTGGGGGGCACCTCCCCCGTAAGACGGGGGAGGATTGGAGAGTCACTCGACCGTGACGGACTTGGCGAGGTTGCGCGAGGTTGCGCGGTTGGTCGATGTCGCAGTCCCGTGCCATGGCGACGTGATAGGCCAGGAGCTGCAGCGGGATGTTGAGCAGCAGGGGATCGAGCTCGGGCGTGAGCTTGGGCACCACGAACGATCCATCGACAGGGACAGGAGTGTCGCCCGGATGCGTCACGGCGAAGACCGGCCCGCCGCGGGCCTTGATCTCGTCGATGGTCGCGAGGTTCTTGGCCAGCAGGTCGTCGTGCGGCAGGACGATGACGCTGGGGGTCTCGGGCGTGATCAGCGCCAGCGGCCCGTGCTTCAGCTCGGAGGCCGGATAGGCCTCGGCGTGGAGATAGCTGATCTCCTTCAGCTTCAGCGCGCCCTCCTGGGCGATCGCATAGCCCGCCGCGCGGCCGAGATAGAAGGCGTGCTGGGCCCTGGCGAAGCGTTGCGCCAGCTGGGCGATCTCGGCTTCCCGCGCCAGGATCGCGGCGATGTGGTCGGGCAGGGCTTCCAGGGCGGCCAACAGGCGGGCACCGCCGGCATGCGAGAGATCGCGGAGGCGGCCGAGATTGATGGCGAGCAGGGCCAGCGCCACGACGCTGCAGGTGAAGGTCTTGGTCGAGACCACGGCGATCTCCGGGCCGGCCCGCAGGTAGATGCCGCGGCTGCATTCGCGCGCGATCGTGCTGCCGACGACATTGACGATGCCGAGCACCCGGCCGCCCTTGCGCTTGATCTCCTGCACGGCGGCCAGGGTGTCGAACGTCTCGCCCGACTGGCTGACGGCGATGTAGAGCGTATCCTTCTCGATCACCGGGTTGCGGTAGCGGAACTCGGAGGCCTGCTCGGCCTGGGTCGGGATGCGCGCGAGCTGCTCGATCAGATGAGCGCCGGCTACGCCCGCGATGTAGGCAGCGCCGCATCCCAGGATGCGGATGCGATGGACGTCCAGCAGGTCGCGCGCCGCGAGCTCGATGCCGCCCAGATGCGTGGTCTGGAAGCGAGGGTCGAGGCGGCCGCTCAGGGTTCGCCGCACCGCCTCCGGCTGGTCGGCGATCTCCTTGCGCATGTAGTGCCGGAAGGCGCCCTTGTCGTAGGCTTCGTCCTTCCAGACCAGGGCCGACGGCGTCTTCACCGTGCTGGTGCCGTCGTCGAGCCGGCGAGTCTCGTAGCCGTCGGCGCGCACGGTGGCGACCTCGCCGTCGTCGAGATGAACGATGCTCGCGGCGTGGCGCACGAAGGCCGCCGCATCGGAGGCGAACAGCATCTCCTTGTCGCCGATGCCGAGCATGATCGGGCTGCCGTTGCGCGCCACCACGAGCTGATCGGCGCGCCCGGCATCGATGACGGCGAGACCATAGGTGCCGACGACCAGGCGCAGCGCGGCGCTGACGACCGACTCCAGAGGCGAGCCGTCGTCCATCAGCGCGATCAGGTGGGCGACGACCTCGGTGTCGGTCTCCGAGCTGAAGGCGATGCCGCGCTCGGCGAGCTGGGCCCTGAGGGCTGCGGCATTCTCGATGATGCCGTTGTGCACGACGGCGTAGCGACCGCTGGCGTCGCAATGAGGATGGGCGTTGCGGTCGCTGGGCGCGCCGCTGGTCGCCCAGCGCGTATGGGCGATGCCCAGCATCCCCTTGAAGCGCTGCGGCTTCAGCTCCTCGAGATCGCGGATCTTGCCCTTGCGCTTGGCGAGCCTGAGCGCGCCCTTGTTGCCGATCGCGATGCCGGCCGAATCGTAGCCGCGATATTCCAGGCGATGCAGCCCCTCCATCAGGATGGGCGCCGCCTGACGCTTGCCGATATAGCCGACGATGCCGCACATGGTTGGGGGTCCTAGCCGTAAATGATGCGGCGCAACTGCCGCGTGGTGTAGGCGGGCGCCGGAAAGCGCCGCTGCGCGAGCTCGACCTGGAGGCGGGCGAAGATCGCGGTGTTGGTAAGCCCCTGACGCTGGAGCGCCAGGTGACGCCGCCGGACGAACGCCTCCGGCTCTTCGATCAGGAACGACACGACCTCGTCGACCAGGCGGCGCGCGTCGCTGCGGTCCAGTCGCGATGTCCGGGCGAGGTACTCCACGAGTTCGTCCAAATCGGCCAACTCGGCTCCATTCAGGGAATTTCTAGCAAGCCAGACTGGGAGAAATGGACATTCTTGCCCGATTCCGGGCAGGAGTGCCAAGCTTTCAAGTTACCCGAAGCTGGATTCGGGCTGTTCGGACCACCCAGTTGCAGAAAGTCCTGACCTTCCGGATCTCGCCCAGGGTCGCAGGGTACGTCAGGCAATAGCGCCGGCCGCTGGGTGCGAAGCCAAGCGGCGCGACCAGGCGGCCGAGCCGCAGGTCCTCCTCGACCAGCGGCCGCGGCGCCATGGCGACGCCCAACCCGCCGACCGCCGCCGCCAGCAGAAAAAAGAAGTGCTCGAAGCGCCGTCCGCGCCCTGCCTCGATGCCAGTCACCCGGCGGTGCTTCAGCCAGTCCGTCCAGGCGTCGATGCGCGTCTCGGTGTGCAGGAGCGGCAGGCGGCGCAGATCGGCGGGCCGGCGGAGCGGGTGTCGCGCAGCGAAGTCGGGGCTGCACACTGGCCCGATGTCCTCGTCCATGAAGGGGCGCGCCTCGATGCCGGCGGGCCACGGCGGGTTGCCGATGCGGATCGCGACGTCGATCTCCTCGCGCCCGAAGTCGACGGGCCCCGACGATGCCGAGAGACGCACGTCGATCGCCGGATGACGCGCATTGAAATCGTAGAGACGCGGGATCAGCCAGCGCATCATGAAGGTCGGCAGGCACGCCACGACCAGGGGGCCGCGCTGGTTGGCGCCGGTCAGCCGCGCCGCGCTGCTCTCGACGATGTCGAGCGCCGTGCGCACCGCCGGCAGCAGCGCGCTGCCGGCTTCCGTGAGCTCGAGCCGACGGGTCGAGCGACGGAACAGCTGGACGCCGAGATGCGCTTCCAGAGATTTCATCTGCCGGCTGATCGCCCCATGGGTGAGGTGAAGCTCCTGCGCGGCCGCGCTGAAGCTCAAGTACCGCGCCGCCGCCTCGAACGCCGGCAAGGCCTTCAACGGGGGAAGCCGACGTCTCGCCATGCCTGCTCTTTGTGATGAAAGCTCACAGGTGCAGTGAGCTTAGATCGTTTGTCGCCGCCATCCAATTGCCTTTCTCTGTGCAGCGATGAGCATGGCAAGACCCATCGTCCGGCCGCGCAATCCGTGCTTCTCCTCCGGACCTTGTGCCAAGCGTCCCGGCTGGCGCGCGGAGGCGCTCAACGGTGCGCTGGCGGGGCGCTCCCATCGCTCCGCTGCCGGAAAGGCGCGGCTCGCCGAGGTGATCGAGCGATCGCGCAGCGTGCTCGGCATTCCGGCCGACTACCGCATCGCCATCGTGCCGGCGTCGGACACCGGCGCCGTCGAGATGGCGCTGTGGTCGCTCCTCGGACCTCGCGGCGTCGACGTCCTTGCCTGGGAGAGCTTCGGCGAGCAATGGGCGCAGGATATCGCAAGCCAGCTCAGACTTGCCGATGTGCGCACCTTTGCGGCGCCTTACGGCTGCCTGCCCGATCTCGCTGCGACGTCGGCCGAGCGCGACATCGTGTTCGCCTGGAACGGCACGACGTCGGGCGTGCGCGTGCCAGACGGAGCGTGGATCGCCGCCGACCGGTGCGGCCTCACGATCTGCGATGCCACCTCCGCCGCCTTCGCCATGGCGCTGCCCTGGGACAAGCTCGATGTCACGACCTGGTCGTGGCAGAAGGCGCTGGGCGGCGAGGCGCAGCACGGCATGATTGCGTTGAGCCCGCGCGCCATCGAGCGCCTGCTGAACCACACGCCGGCGTGGCCGATGCCGAAGATCTTCCGTCTGGTGCAGGGCAATGCGCTGGCCGAAGGAATCTTTCGCGGCGAGACGATCAACACCCCCTCGATGCTGGCGGTCGAGGATCATCTCGATGCGCTGCGCTGGGCCGAGGACATCGGCGGCCTGCCGACGCTGATCGCCCGCGCCGAAGCCAATCTCGCCGCGATCGAGCACTGGGTGGCGCGGGCCGGCTGGCCGGCCTTCCTTGCGGCGGACAAGGTCCATCGCTCCTGCACCTCGGTCTGCCTGCGCATCGCCGATCCGGCGGTCACCCGCCTGGACCTGACCGCCCAGGCCGTGATTGCCCGGCGGCTCGCGGCGCTGCTCGATTCCGAGGGGGTGGCGTTCGACATCGAGGCCTACCGCCACGCGCCGCCCGGCCTGCGCCTGTGGGCCGGCACGACGGTCGAGATGGCCGACCTCCGCGCCCTGTTCGGGTGGCTCGACTGGGCCTATGCCGAGGTGGCGCCATGACCACGATGGCCGCCGCGACCTCACGCATCGCATCGACCGTGGATCTCGATGCGCCGGGCCTGCGCCACGGCTACCTCAAGTTGCCGCATTCCACGCACGACTCGGCCTATGGCTGGATTCCCATTCCCGTCACCGTGGCGGTGGGCGGCAGCGGGCCAAGCGTCCTGCTGGTTGCGGGCAATCATGGCGACGAGTACGAAGGCCAGATTGCCCTGATGAAGTTCGTGCGCGCGCTCGATGTGGCAGCGCTGCAGGGCCGACTCATCGCGCTCACGGCGGCGAACTTTCCCGCCGTCATGGCCGGCCGGCGCGTGTCGCCGATCGATGGCGGCAATCTCAATCGCGCCTTCCCCGGCAACGCGAGCGGAACGCCGACCGAGATGATCGCGCACTACATCGAGAGCGTCCTGCTGCCGCGCTGCCAGTACTGCCTCGACCTTCACTCGGGCGGGAGTTCCCTCGAATACGTTCCACACGTCCATGCCCGGCAGCCGGACGATGAGGAGCGTCGTGCCATGACACTGAAGCTGATCGCTGCCTTCGGGGCGCCCTACGGCGGCCTCGTGCGGCCGCTGCAGGGCGAACCGCGCACCCTGTCGGCCGCGGCCGAACGGCTGGGCGTGATCTATCTAAACGCCGAGCTGGGCGGCGGCGGCACGATCTCGCACGAGCTGGTGACGATGGCCGAAGCGGGCGTGCGCCGGGCGCTCGCCGCGACCGGTGTGCTGCCGGCCCATCCGTCGACGCCGCCCGCTCGGACGATGCGGCCATTCTCGGTCGAGGGCACCGCCAATTATGTCTATTGCCTCGAGGACGGGCTGTTCGAGCCCTTCGTGCGCCTGTGCGACGACGTGCAGCCGGGCCAGCCCGCCGGCGCCTTGCATTTCCCGGACACGCCATGGCGCCGCGAGGAGATCGTGAGGTTCGAGAGCGCCGGCATGGTGCTGTGTCGCCGCTTTCCGGGCTGGGCGCGCCGCGGCGACTGCCTCTATCAGCTGGCGAGCCTGGTGACATGAAGAAGGAACTCTGGCTGGCGGTCGCGCTGCTGGCCTGGCTCGGGGCACGCCTCGCGCCGGCGCAGACCGGCCTCGGCCTTCCGGCATTGGCGGTGCTGGGTGTCACCGCTGCGGGGACCATCCTGTGGATCACCGAGGCGGTCCCGCTCGGCGTCACCGCCTTGCTCGTGATCGTGCTGCTGGCGATTGGTCCCGGCATGACCCTTCCGGCGGCGCTGCACGGCTTCACGTCGGAGGTCACCTTCTTCCTGATCGGCGCCGCGGCCATGGGCACCGCCGTCGAGGCGAGCGGCCTGGCGCAGCGCGCGGCGCGCTTTCTCACCAAGGGCGCGCGCGGCAGCCCGACGCGGCTCTATGTGCAGATGATCGTCGCGCTGCCGGCGCTGGCCTTCCTCGTGCCGTCGGCCATCACGCGCAACGCCATCCTGATCCCGGCCTATCGCGAGGCGCTCGACGGCATGGGCGTCGACAAAGGGGGCCGCGTGGGCCGCGCCCTCATGCTGGCGCTCGGCATGCTGAACCCGCTCGCCTCGTCGGCGCTACTGACCGGCGGCATCGCCTCGATCGCGGCGGCGACGCTGCTTGGCGGCTTCTCCTGGCTGCACTGGTTCGGCCTCATGGCGGTGCCATACTACGCCCTGATCCTGTTGGGCGGCCTCTACCTGCGTCTCATGGTCGGCAGGTTCGAATCGCCGGTCGCGTCCGCCGCCGTGCCGCCGGCCGCGCCGTTGTCGACGGCCGAGACCAGGACCCTTGTGGTGCTCGCTTTGACCGCGGCGTTGTGGCTGACCGATTCCTGGCATCACCTCTCGCCCGCGATCCCGGCGCTGATCGCGGCCATCGCACTCGCCTGTCCGCCCTTTGGCGTGCTGACCTGGAAGGCCTTCGAAGCCAGGCTGTCGTGGGGCCTGATCCTCACCGTGGGCGCCTCGCTCTCGCTCGCGCGAGCGATGACCGAGAGCGGCGCGGCGGCGTGGCTCGGCGAGCTGCTGATCGGTCACCTGGCCGCGCTGTCGACCGCGCCGCTCGTCCTGCTGGCGCTGCTGGTCGTGGCGGTCGCCGTGGTGCATCTCGCGATCACCAACCTCGCGGCCTGCATGGCGCTCCTGATCCCGATCGCGATCACCATCGCGGCCGCGGCCGGGCTCAATCCGCTGCTCTGCGGCCTCGTGGTGACGCTCGCCGTCGATGCCGTGATCCTCTATCCGGTGCAGACCGCGGCCAACCTGCTCGCCTACGAAAGCGGCTACTTCGCCACCGCCGACGTGCGCCGCCTCGGGCTCGGGATGCTGGTGCTGACGATCGTGGTGGTGATGCTGGTGCTGCCATGGTGGGCATTGTTGTCGCTGCCCCTGGCGGGAGCACGCTGATCCATTCAGGGTCTTCGATCGGCGCCGTCATCGCCCTCGAGCCCATGCCGGCGGAGCCGGTAACGCTGCGGGACCGTCGGCCAGACGATGCTGGCGAGACGTTTCGGGGCTGTCGTAGAGTGACGCCCGTGTGAAATTTATCGCCATGCCCACGGATCCATTGGCCCAGGCGGCTCGTCTCAACGCCGTGATCCAGGACAGTCCGCTGCTGTCGGCCGTCACCGCCAGATGGGCGCATGTCGGCCTGCCCGATGCCTGGCTGACTGCCGGTGCGATCGCCCAGACTGTCTGGAACGACGGCTTCGGCTTGCCGCCTGAACACGGTATCGCCGACGTCGATATCGTCTATTTCGATGGCGAAGATCTGTCGGCCGAGGCGGAGGCCACGCATGCGGCACGAGTGAGAAGACTCTTCTCGGACTTGGCCGTCTGGATCGACGTCAAGAACGAGGCGCGCGTCCATCTCTGGTATGAAGCCAAATTCGGCCGGCCGCTCACGCCTTATGTCTCGACCGCAGATGCCATCTCCACTTTCCCGACGACCGCCACGGCAGTCGGGGTGCAGCCCCGGGCGGATGGGCTCGCGCTCGTGGCTCCGTTCGGCCTCGCCGATCTGCTGGGCCTGGTCGTGAGACCGAACAAGAAGCAGATCTCGAGTCAGGTCTACGAGGCGAAGATCGGACGCTGGTTGACGCTTTGGCCAGGCCTTCAAGTCGTCCCGTGGGATGAGGTGCCGGTGCCGCATGGAGCCGCCGGCGCGTGCTAGGCCTGCCCGAGGCCGTGGAACCCATCACCCGATACAGCTCATCGACGTCTCGCGGCGTTTGCCAGCGCGAGGCCATCTCGCGGTTCGGGCAAGGCCCGATCGTCTTCTGCTGCCAAATGTGGCAGAGCAGAATGGTATGGAAGGCCGATCGTGACGCGGGGAGGCAATGCAGAAGTTCATCCACATCACCGACACCCACTTCGTGCCGCCCGGCAACCTGCTTTACGGCCTCAATCCGCTCGATCGGCTGGCGCTCTGCGTCGCCGACGTCAACAAGCATCACCCCGATGCTGCCTTTGCAATCCTGACCGGCGATCTCGCGCATAAGGGCGAGCTGCCGGCCTACCAGGCGCTGAAGCACGAGCTCGACAAGCTCGCCATGCCCTACCATCTGCTGATCGGCAATCACGACGACCGTGCCGGCTTTCGCACGACCTTCCCCGATGCCCGTTTCGACGCCAACGGATTCGTCCAGTTCACCATCGACATGGGCGAAGGCGTGCTGGGAGTCTGCCTCGACACCAACGAGCCCGGCAAAGGGTGGGGCACCTTCTGCGAGACGCGCGCCACCTGGCTGCGCGACACGCTGGCCCGCACCGCCGATCAGCCGGTGATCATCTTCATGCACCATCCGCCGTTCCGGGTCAGGCTGAAGCGGATGGACGACATCTCGCTGCTGGAGCCGCGCTTCTTCTGCGAGGCGATCGAGGGCCGCAAGAACATCCGTCACCTGTTCTTCGGCCACCTGCACCGGCCGGTGGCAGGAAGCTGGCGCGGTATCCCGATCTCGACCCTGCGCGCCACCAGCCACCAGGTGGCGCTCGATTTCGTGGTCGAGGGCCGCATCATGGGCAGCCACGAGCCGCCCGCCTATGGCGTGGTGCTGCTCGAGCAGGACCAGATGATCGTGCATATGCACGACTATCTGGATCGGACGAATACGTTTCTGCTGTGACATATCATTTCCTCCCCAGCTTCGCTGGGGAGGTGTCCGCGTAATCGCGGACGGAGGGGTCATGGCCGGGAGCGCGCCACTCCTGTGGCGCTCATGGGGATGGCGGACGCACCGATGCGGATCGACAGTAGAGCATGAGCGCCAGGAGTGGCGCGCTCCCGGCCCATGACCCCTCCGTCGCCGTATGACGGCGACACCTCCCCAGCGAAGCTGGGGAGGAGAGTAATCCTCAGCCGTACCTTTGGCGCAGCAGTCGCGCCGCCTCGGCTTCGGCCTTGTGCTTGTGGTAGACCTCGTCGATGTCGTCCCGGGCGGCGGAGCCGGGGGCGAAGCCGCAGTCGGGATTGAGGGTGATGCGCCGCTTGTCG
>NZ_JBFWZI010000045.1:0-8752 GCF_050185545.1 Reyranella sp.
CCGCCTGCAGGCCTGGAAGGAGGCCGCCAGGCGCGACGACGTCGGCTCGCTGCTGCTGAGCGGCGTCACGATCGACTCGCTGCGCGTGGTGGCCGAGGCGGTGCTGTAGGCGAAGGATGCGCTCTTCACTCTCCTCCCCAGCGAAGCTGGGGAGGAGATGAGCCTCAGCTCACCAGCTCGCCGCGGAAGGCCCAGCGGGTCATGCGTTTCTCGACCAGGGCGCACACGGCGTACATCAGCACACCCATGATGGCGATGGCGAACAGTCCGGCGAAGGTCGTCGGCGCATCGTTGCGGGCGCTGGCCGACAGCATGAGGAAGCCGATGCCGTTGTTGCCACCCACAGTCTCGGAAATGACCGAGCCGATGAAGGCCAGGGTGATTGCCACCTTGAGGCTGGCGAACAGGTAGGGCATGGCGCGTGGGATGCCGACCTTGGTCAGGATCTCGAGGCGGGTGGCGCCCAGGCTGCGCAGGACGTCGCGCATCTCCGGCTCGATGGTGGCGAGGCCCGTCGCCACATTGACCACGATCGGGAAGAAACTGATCACGAACGCGGTGATGACGGCGGGCAGTGAGCCGACGCCAACCCAGATCATCAGGATCGGCACCAGCGCCACCTTGGGAATGGCGTTGAAGGCGATCAGCAGCGGATAGAGGCCGGAATAGACGAACGGTGACGCCCCGACCGCCAGCCCCAGCATGAGCCCGCCGGCGATCGCCAGCAGGAAGCCGACGACGGTGGTCCACAGCGTGTCCCAGCAATAGGCCATCAGAATGCCGAAGCGCTGGTAGAACACGACGAAAATCTTGCTCGGCCTGGGCAGGATGATCTCGGGGACCTCGAAGACAATGCAGGCGAGCTCCCAGATCACCAGCAGGCCGAGCGTGACCAGCCACGGCATGGCGATGCGCAGCGCCTCGCGCCGCAGATCGGTCACGGTGCATGCTCCTGGTGAATGCGATCACGCAGCTCGTGGACCAGGTCGACGAAGTGCGGCTCGAAGGTGGTCGCCAGCGTGCGCGGCCGCGGGATGTCGATCTTCCTGGAGAGCACGATGCGGCCCGGCCGGCGGCTCATGACGTAGACCGTATCGGCGAGATAGACGGCCTCGCGCAGATCGTGCGTCACCAGCACGCCCGTGAACTTCTTCTCGAGCCACAAGGCTTGCATGACGCCCCACAGCTCCTCCCGGGTGAAGGCATCGAGCGCGCCGAACGGCTCGTCGAGCATCAGCAGGCCGGGCTCGTGGATCAGCGCCCGGCACAGGTTCGAGCGCTGCTGCATGCCGCCGGAGAGCTGCCAGGGGTACTTCTCGGCAAAATCGGCGAGGCCAACGATGCGCAGCAGCGCCATGGCGCGCTCCTCGTATTCGGCGCGATGACTGCGGAACCGACGCTTGTGCGGCTCGACCACCTCGAGCGGCAGCAGGATATTGCGCATGGTGGTGCGCCAGGGCATCAGCGTCGGGTTCTGGAACGCCATGCCGACGCCCTTGACCGGCCCGGCCACCTTCTCGCCCGCCACCCGGACCTCGCCGCCCGTCGCGGGCAGCAGGCCGGTGACGAGCTTCATGATGGTCGACTTGCCGCAGCCCGACGGGCCGACCACGGCGATGAACTCGCCCTGGTCGATTCCGAGCGTCGCGTCGGCCAGCGCCAGCGTCGTCTCCTTGCCCAGGCGATAGGTGAGACTGACGCCCTTCAGCTCGACGAACGGCATCAGGGGGCCCTTACCATCTTCGTGACATTCGTACCTTCCACCCGCGCCTCGGTGTGGTGGTACCCCGTCTATTGGGGCTGTGGGAACTTGGTTCTACTGGACCGGGGGCGTCTCGCCCGCTATTGCGAGGCGCGGGCGAGACGCCCGCGGTCCATTTGAGTCATGACCCTTCGGTCGCCGTATGATGGCGACACCTCCCCGGCGGGGCCGGAGGAGAACTCGAATGTGCCGACCCTCACGCCTTCCTACTTCGCGATCATCCGATCGGCTTTCGGCGGCAGGTACTTGTTGGTGAACACCTTGTCGGGAGCCGGGGCGGCCGGCAGGCCGAACGCCTCGGAGACCAGCTTGACCGAACGGGCGAAGCGCGCCGGGTCGACGTCGCCCATGCCGTTGGCCTTGACGTAGGGCGTCAGGATGTTGGTCTGCAGCGAGATCTGCAGCCGCTCGGTCTCCAGCGCCTCGTTGATCAGGGGATCGCGCTTCTTGGCGGCGGCGATGCCGAGCTTGTTGTCGGCGATCACGTCCTTCCAGCCCTTGAGCGTGGCGGCGATGAAGCCCTTCACCGCCTTCTCGTCCTTGGCCATGTCGGGCGAGATCACGATGCCATTGCCGTAGACGTCCATGCCGAAATCGACGTAGCGCATGGCGACGATGTCGTCGAACTTCACGCCGCGCGCCTTGAGGTCGAGCATCGACGAGAAGTAGTGGCCGGAGATGAAGTCGACCGTGCCCTGCACCAAGCTCTGCTCGCGCAGCTGCGGCGTCAGGTTGACGTGCTCCCATTTGGAGATGCCGTTGATCTTGGCGAAGGCCGGGAACAGGCGGAAGCTGGCATCGAACACCGGCGCGCCGAGCTTCTTCCCCTCGAGACCTTTCGGCCCCTTGATGCCGCTCTTCTTCAGGGCATAGACGCCGAACGGCGCGAAATCGTACGCCATGAAGACACACAGCACTTCCTTGCCGGGGTTCTTGGCGTTGTACTCGATGGTCGCGTTCACGTCGGCGAAGCCGATCTGGTAGGCGCCGGTGGCGACGCGCTGCACGGCGCCGGCCGAGCCCTGGCCGGGGTCCATGGTGACGTCGAGCCCCTCGGCCTTGTAGTAGCCCTTCTCCAGGGCCACGAGGAACGGCGAGGTCGGCCCCTGGAACACCCAGTCGAGCGTGAACTTGATCGGCGTCTGCGCCGCGGCCGGCAGGCTCAGCGCCAGCACCGCGGCGGCCGCCGCCGTGCCCAGCCAGTTGGCGATTCTGCTCATCTTCATCATCCCTCGTGAAGTTCCCCCGAGCGGCGACTATTAGGCGGGCCGACCGCGCCCGCCAAGGGGATATCAGGCAGATTCTATGCCAGCCTGCTGGGTGGCAACGAGCCGGGCGAAGGTGCCGTTGCGGGCGATCAGGTCGCGGTAGCTGCCCTGCTCGGCGATCCGCCCGTGCTCCAGCACCACGATCAGGTCGGCGTCGCGGATGGTCGACAGGCGATGGGCGATAATGAAGGTCGTACGGCCCTGCATCAACGTCTTGAGCGCCTTCTGGATGCGCGCCTCGGTCACCGAATCGAGCGCGCTGGTGGCCTCGTCGAGGATCAGGATCGGCGGGTCCTTGAGCAGGGCGCGGGCGATCGCCAGCCGCTGGCGCTCGCCGCCCGACAGGGTGGTGCCGCGCTCGCCCACCATGGTCTCGTAACCCTGCGGCTGGCGCATGATGAAGTCGTGCGCCTCGGCCAGCCGCGCCGCCTCCTCGAGCTCGGCCTGGGTGGCGTCAGGCTTGCCGATGAGCAGATTGTCGGCGATCGAGCGGTAGAACATCGTGCTGTCCTGGAACACCACCCCGATATTGCGGCGCAACGATTCGAGCTTGATGTCGCGATGGTCGACGCCGTCGACCCGGATGACGCCGGACTGGGCGTCCCACATACGATGGAGCAGCGACAGCGCCGTGCTCTTGCCGGCCCCCGTCGGCCCGACGAACGCCACCGTCGTCCCGGCCGGCACGTCGAGCGAGAAATGCACCAGGGCCGGCCGCTTGCCATCGTAGGAGAAGTTGATGTCCTCGAACGCGACGTTGCCCTTGGCGCGGCCGATGTCGATGCCGCGCGGGTTGTCCGGGACGGTCGATTGCGAATCGATGACGCGGAAGAAATCGGCCAGCGCCGGCATCTGGAAGAAGATGCGGCTGACGAAGCCCGAGGCCTGGTCCATACGGCTGATCAGCAGGGTTGCGAAGCCCATGAAGCTTACGATCTCGCCGACACTCGCCTCGCCGCGGACATAGAGCCAGGTGCCGAGCACGAAGATCAGGATCACCGTGACAGTCGAGGCGACGCGCGTCAGGACCGAGAGCAATGCCCACCAGTTCAGCACCGGAAACTGCGCTGCAAGGGTCTCGCGGATGATGCGGTTCATCTCGCCGGTCTCGGCGGCGAGCCGGACGAAGCTCTGGATGAGATGGATATTGCCCAGCGCATCACCGGCGCGGCTGGCGAGCTCACTGTGGTAATTCTCGACAGCCTCCTGCAGGCGGTCGGTCTTGCTCACCACCCAGGCGTTGGCCGCGGCGAAGAACAGGATCAGCACGATCAGCAGCGAGCCGAGACGCCAGTTCATGAACAGGCTGAGCGGCAGCAGGACGAACAGGGCGACGAAGGTGGCGAGGTTCTCGCGGAAGAACGACAGCCAGATGCCGAACAGATGGTCGACGCCGGTCAGCATCACCTTGAGCAGCCGGCCGGAGTGCTGGCCGTGGTGGAAGGCGAAGGGCAGCACCAGCACGTGCTCGAAGAAGGTCGCCATGGCGCCCAGCCGCCGGCGATGTGCCATGCGGTCGGCCTGCAGCGACACCACGATGTTGGCGACGATGCCGCCCAGCCCGACGGCTGCCCACACCACGAGGAGCTGGCGGGCATCGTCCCACAGCTGGTCGGCGGTCTTGTCGCGGGCCGTGCTCAGGAGGTCGACGACCTTGCCGAACAGCACTGGCTCGTAGAACTGCAGGCCGGCCACGGCGACGTTGGCGAACGCCAGGGCAATCGCCAGCCCGCGTTCGGCCCGGAGGAGCCCGATGACCCGGCTGTAGACGCGGAAGAATTCCATGGGATCAGGCCGTCATGTTCTTCCGGACCGCGGGCGTCCCGCCCGCTCATGATCATGATTCATGATCATGTCTTCCGGACTGCGAGCGTCCCGCTCGCTCATACTCAGGATGATGATCATGAGCGGGCGAGACGCCCGCGGTCCAAAAGGAGCATGAGCGGGCGGGACGCCCGCGGTCCGGAAGAACATGACCTGACGCCTGGTCACGCCGGCCGTTCCTCGAGGAAGCGCTCGGCGGTGCGCACGAAGAAGCTGACGCCGAACGGGATGGCGAGGTCGTTGAAGTCGTAGCGCGCGTTGTGCAGTCCGGCCGCCTCCGGCCCGCCGCCGTTGCCGAGCCACACCATGGCGCCCGGCACACGCTCCAGCATGTAGGAGAAATCCTCCGAACCCATGCTCGGGCGCGTGTTGCCCGCCACCGCATGCTCGCCGCACACGCCGGCCGCAACGTCGATGGCGAAGCGCGCCTGCTCGGCATTGTTGATGGTCGGCGGATAGCCCGGCTTGTGCTCGATCTCGATCTTGACGCGGTGCATCTGCTCGGCGCCCCGGCAGATCTCCTCGATGCGCCGCTGCACCAGCGCGCGGTTCTCCGGCGTCGTCGTGCGGGTCGTGCCGCCGATATGGACGTCGCCCGGAATCACGTTATAGGCCGAGCCGGCCTTGAAGAAGCCCACCGTGACGACGGTCGCATCGATCGGGTCGATATTGCGGCTGACGATGGTTTGCAGCGCCAGCACGATGTTGGCGCCGACCACCATCGGATCGGCGGTGAGATGGGGATGGGCGGCATGGCCGCCCTTGCCGGTAATGCGAATGTCCCAGCGATCGGCCGCGGCCAGCAGCGGGCCGCTCCGGGTGACGATGTGGCCGAGCGGGACCCCGGGCTTGTTGTGGATGGCGAACACGGCATCGCACGGAAACTTCTCGAACAGCCCGTCGGCGATCATCTCGCGCGCCCCGCCGCCGCCTTCCTCGGCGGGCTGGAAGATGAAGTGCACGGCGCCCTCGAACGCGCGGGTTTCGCTCAGCACCTTGGCCGCGCCGAGCAGCATGGCGGTATGGCCATCATGGCCGCAGGCATGCATGCGGCCGGGATTGCGCGAGCGGTGCTCGAACGCGTTGGCCTCCTCCATCGGCAGGCAGTCCATGTCGGCGCGCAGGCCGATCGCCTTCGGCGAGTTGCCCTTGCGCAGGGTGCCGACCAGCCCGGTCCGGCCGAGGCCGCGCGTCACCTCGAGCCCCCACTCCTGGAGCTTGGCGGCGACGATGTCGGAGGTCCTCGTCTCCTCGTAGGCGAGCTCGGGATGGGCGTGGATGTCGCGGCGGATGGCGGCAATCTCGCCCTGGATCTCGAGGGAACGCGGCAAAACGGGCATCGGGAACTCCGGTTGGAACTCGACGTATCCTAGCCCAAAGTGACGCCATGTTGTCTCTAGCCGAAATCGAGCGCGCCGCCGCAATCGTCTACGCTGCCATGCCGCCCACTGCGCAATATGCCTGGCCACTGCTGGCGCGGCGCACCGGTTGCGAGACCTGGGTGAAGCACGAAAATCACACGCCGATCGGCGCCTTCAAGGTGCGCGGCGGGCTGGTCTACATGGACCGGCTGCGACGCGAGGCGCCGGGGTCGAAAGGCGTGATCAGCGCCACGCGCGGCAATCACGGCCAGAGCATCGCGCTCGCGGCGGCCCGCGTCGGCATTCCCGCCACCATCGTGGTGCCGCTCGGCAATTCGGTCGAGAAGAATGCCGCCATGCGCGCCTTCGGCGCCGAGCTGGTCGAGGCCGGCCATGATTTCGATGCCGCCCGCGACGTCGCCGTCCGGCTGGCCGCCGAGCGCGGCCTCGACGTGGTGCCATCGTTCCATCGCGACCTGGTGTGCGGCGTGGCGACCTACGCCCACGAACTGTTCCGCACCGCGCCGCCGCTCGACACGGTCTATGTGCCGATCGGCCTCGGCTCGGGCATCTGCGGCACCATCGCCATGCGCGATGTGCTCAGCCCAGCGACCAGGGTGGTCGGCGTGGTCTCGACCGAGGCGCCGGCCTATGCGCTGTCGTTCGCGGCCGGCAAGATCGTGCCGACCAACAGCGCCGACACCATGGCCGACGGCATGGCCGTGCGCGGCCCGAACGAGGAGGCGCTGGCGGAGATCCTGAAGGGCGCCGACCGCATCGTTCAGGTGAGCGACGCCGAGATCGCTGCGGCGATGCGCGCCTACTTCGAGGATACCCACCAGCTCACCGAGGGCGCCGGCGCGGCGGCGCTGGCCGCCCTGATGCAGGAGCGCGAGCACATGAAGGGCAAGCGGGTGGCGCTTGTCCTGAGCGGCGGCAACATCGACCGTCCGCTCTACCGCTCCGTGCTGGCGGGCTGACCAGACCTGTCGCGCAGGCGTCCTCGAACGAAGCGTCCCAACCCGAGCTTGAAACGGACTCGTTCGGCCGCGGCCCTGGCGTGCAGGAAGGCAAACAGTGGCCAGCCGCGGACGCCCGTCAGGACCTGGACCGACACGATGTCCCGCTGCCGCTTCGCCCAGACTAACTTGAAGGATTGGTCGCCCAGCCGGAAATCGAAGTCGAGCCCGCGTTCCAGGGCCCAGCACAGGCATTCTTCGTTGACGATGTTGCCGACCGAAAAGCGACTGTAACGGTCGTCGTAGGTCGCGATGAGGGATTCGACGCGCGTGCCATCGACGCTGTTGAGCTGCGCCGCAACGGGGACGCCATCGAGCGCGAGAACGAACAGGCTGACGCGGCCGAGCGGCAGCGGACTCGAGGCGAGCTCGACCAGGAACTCGCGATAGTCAGAGCGCCGCAGCCATTCGTTCTCAAGATTGCGTCGCCCGAGCCAGCGCCTCTTGTGGTCGAAAATCCAGTCGATCAGCTCTGCCGCCTGCTATTGCCGAGCTCCGAGAATCCTACGGTGCCGTGGTCGGCGAGTCGGCGCCGCTTTGCGCCGCAGCTCGGCACGGTGCTGCGCGCTGACCGACGACAGTAGCTTTTCCAGTCCGGATAGTCGCCGTGCGCAACCCAGATGGCGCGGGACGTCGCAGTCGCAATGCGCTGTAGGTGCTCCCGCTGGAGCAGCACATCCAAGGGCGAGCCTGTGGGCAGAAAGGGCAGCATGACGATGTCGGCGTGGCGAACGGCCGCCTGCCAAAGTGCCGACAACCAGGCGTCGCAATCCGCTCCCGGCTCGACGAGCGGCACGCAATATTCGGTTGCTTCCGAGCCGAGCGGTCGGACGATCCGGGCGCCCAGCTCGCGATAGGTGATCAGCGGCCAAACCGCAACCAGCTGCCCCGCGGAGCGCAAGGCAACGCCCGCCAGCTTGCGGCGGCGCGGCTGGGCGATCATCTCCCAGGCGACCTCGGCCCATCGATGTGTCTGCGACAGCAGATAACCCGGGCAGCGCCGTGCCAAGGCTTTCCACTCATCCGCAAGGACCGTCAGGTCGCTTGCCGAGCGAATCGACAGATGCTCCAACGCAACCACGATCGACCACCGTCAGCGCCGCTTGAACAGAAATCCGCCACCCGGCGTGGATTCCGGCGCACCCTTGTAGGGCACGACACCCCACGACATCATCTCGCGCTCGAGAGCAAAACCACAGCCCTTGAAATGCGCGACCAGCTCGTCGCGATTGAGGACATGCGAGTAGAAGTCGCCCCGGTAGCCTTGGTTGCGGAGGCGCTGAACGACCACGTAGCTCGGGACGCGGCGAACGATCGGCTGGCAATTAATGAGCAGCCAGGTACCGGCTGCCTCAGCCAGCCGGGTGGCGATCGCCTTCCAATCCTCGACCTAGTGCATCGCCCCGTTGGCCATGACGACATCGTAGGAGCGTGTGAAGCAGGCATCGTCGGAGGACACGAACACAACGCCGGGTTGAGTTCGGCGGCTAGACGGCAGTTCGTCTCCATTTCCTTGAC
>NZ_JBFWZI010000045.1:8852-46039 GCF_050185545.1 Reyranella sp.
TAGTGCATCGCCCCGTTGGCCATGACGACATCGTAGGAGCGTGTGAAGCAGGCATCGTCGGAGGACACGAACACAACGCCGGGTTGAGTTCGGCGGCTAGACGGCAGTTCGTCTCCATTTCCTTGACAACATAATCGAACGTCACCTCGGGCAGCATCCGGCGTGCGACCAGGCCGTAGTGCCCGAGCGCTCCTCCCCAATCGAGGACGGATAGGCGGTCACGCCGATGGGCAGCACGCGCGAGAACGTAAAGGAAGGTGAAAAGCATGTTGTGCGCCGTGAGATCAGGCTGATCTGCCTTGTATGGCAGCATCGACAGCGGCTCCGTCCCCGCGACCCTGTCGGCGATGGTCGGCCAGTTGCGGCGCATGACCGCCTCGGTCGTCGCGTCGTCCCATCCTTCCGGCAGGTCGCGCGGCCATGACGGCCCGAAGTAGACTCGCTCTGCCGGTCGCATCCTGTCGATCAACTCGGGAACGAAGCCGGGCAGCAGCAGACGCAGCAGCCTCCTGATATTCATCACCTACCTGTCGGCCAGAGGCTCATTGCACCGATAGTGAACTCTTCACTTCCCGGGGACCGATCGGGCTGTTGCAAGAGAAAAACGGTAAGGTCGAGCCCATCGATTGCGCGGAGCGAGGAGATGCCGCCCGTGTCTTTGTCCGTTTCCCTGATGATTGCTGCCGGATTGTTGCTCGCCGTGGCGCCCGTCATCGCGGCCGATCCCGACATGGGTCTTCGCATACCGATCCCGCCGCAGGCACCGATGACCGAAGGCCTGGCCGATCTCGGCACTGTCAGGCTCTGGTACTGGGACACCGGCGGAACGGGCGAGGTCGTCGTCTTTCTCCATGCCGGCTCGGGCAGCGCCGACTTCTATCCCTACCAGCAGCCGGTGTTCGTCAACGCAGGCTACCGCGTGATCTCCTACTCGCGGCGCGGCCATTTCAAGTCGGAGCTGGGTCGCGACATCGACACGTTCTTCGCCACCGACGACCTGCTGGCGCTGTTGGACCATCTCAAGGTCGACCGGTTCCATGTCGTCGGCAATGCGCTCGGCGGCTACGTCGCCCTCGACGTTGCGCTCTCGAAGCCCGAGCGCGTGCGGAGCCTGGTTCTGGCGTCGAGCATGATGGGTATCGCCGAGCCGGAATATCAGAGGACCTTGCAGGCCCTGCGGCCCAAGCCGTTCAGCGAGCTGCCGCCGGAGGTGAAGGAGCTCGGCCCCTCCTATCGCGCCGCCAACCCCGGCGGCGTGGCCGAATGGAAGGCGCGCCATCAGCATTCCGCAGGCCGCGCGCCGGTCAGGCTGCGCAACAAGCTCACCTGGGAGACGATCGCCAGGCTGAAGGTCCCGACGCTGCTGATGACCGGCGACGCCGATCTCTGGATCCCGCCGTTCCTGCTGCTGCAGATCGGCGACCGGTTCCCGGGCAGCGAGGTGACGATCGTGCGCGATGCCGGCCACGCGATCCAGTGGGAACGGCCCGAGATGTTCAACGCCCACGTCCTGGACTTCATCGACCGCAAGGCCAGGCGGTAATCCTCGGCCGTCAGCGCGCGGCTGCCGGTGCCCAGGCGAGATCGCTCTTCACCGCCTGCATGATGAAGGACGACCGCGTGCCGCGAACACCCGGCATGCGCAGCAGCGCCTTGAGGGCGAAGTCGCTGAAGGCCGCGAGATCGGGTGTCTGCACCATCAGCAGGAAATCCATGTCGCCGGTCACGGCATAACAGGCCACCACCTCGGCGCGCGCCCGGATCGCCGCCTCGAACGCCTCGACGGTCTTCTCGGAATGATCGTCGAGCGTCACCTGGACCAGCGCTTGCAGACCGAGGCCGAGCGCGTCCGGCGAGACCAGCGCGGCATAGCGGGTGATGACGCCCGCCTCCTCGAGCCGCCTGACGCGGCGCTGGCAGGGCGTGGGCGAAAGACCAACCTTGTCGGCAAGGTCGACGATCGGGAGGCGGCCGTCCGCCTGCAGCGCAGAGACGATGCGTTTGTCGATGTCGTCGAGGTCAGTCATGGCAATTATCTCTAAGATTTACCCCTGAAATAGACATTATCACCAAAAAGATGCCGACTGCAGCCCATCTTCGCCAGGATTCACTCCGCCGGTCGGCACTACATATCCAGCATGAACACGCACCCGTTCGAGACCCTGCGCGGCGACTACACGGCCATGACTGCCGAGTGGACGGTGGCCCAGCAGATCGACCGCTACAGCGAGGAGGACCAGGCGGTTTGGCGCCTGCTGGTCGAGCGCCAGACGGCGCTGGCGCGGCGCCATGCCTGCCGCGAGTTCCTCGACGGGCTGGCGACGCTCGGCATCGGCGACACCATCCCCGACTTCGACTCCGTCAATGGCAGGCTCGAGCCGCTGACCGGCTGGTGCGTCGTCGGCGTGCCGGGCCTTATCCCGGACGCCGTGTTCTACGACCATCTGGCGCATCGGCGATTTCCGGTGACCGTCTGGATCCGCACGCGGGCCGAGCTCGACTATCTCGTCGAGCCTGACCTGTTTCACGACTTCTTCGGGCACGTGCCGCTGCTCAGCAATCCGGTGTTCGCCGACTACATGCAGCTCTACGGCAAGCGCGGCGTCGAGGCCGGCGCCTCGATCGACCTGCTGGCCCGCCTCTACTGGTACACGGTGGAGTTCGGCCTGATCCGCACCGCCGACGGCCTGAAGGCCTACGGCGCCGGCATCCTGTCCTCGGCCGCCGAGGTCAGGCACGCGATCGAGGGCAAGTCGGTCGAGCGCCTGCCGTTCGAGGCCAGCACGGTGATGCGCCGGCCCTACGAGATCGACAAGCTGCAGAACACCTACTTCGTGCTCGACGATTTCCACCAGCTCTTCGAGGCGGCAGAGACGCGGCTGGCGTGATTCTTTCCGGACCGCGGGCGTCCCGCCCGCTCATGGCGCATCTCGGCTCGGGCGCGGTCTGCCGCGCCCCTGCCGAACGCGCCCTCATCATGAATCATGAGCGGGCGGGACGCCCGTGGTCCGGAAGACGTCACTCGCCCAGCACGACCAATCCATCCACCGCGACGACTCCCTCGCCGTCGCGCTTGACCAGCAGCGGATTGATCTCGGCATCGGAGACGTCGGCGAAGGCCTGGTGCGCCAGCGTCGAAAAGGCAGCGACGGCCCGCGCCAGCGCCGCAACATCGCCGCGCGGCAGGTTGCGGTAGCCGCGCAGGATGGCGAGGCCTTTCACCGCCTCGATCATCTGCCGCGCCTCGTTCTCGTCGACCGGGGCCAGTCGCGTGGCCGCGTCCTTGTAGAGTTCGGCCAGCACGCCGCCCAGGCCGACGGTCACCGTGGGCCCGACCAGGGGATCGCGCCGGAAGCCCAGGATCACCTCGGCGAGGCCGCGCTCCATCTTCTGCACCAGGAAACCTTCCAGCCGAGCCTGCGGGCTGTGCGCGCGCACGCGCTTCTCCATGTCACGCGCAGCGACCGCGGCATGCTGACCATCGGGCAGGCCCAGCGCGACGCCGCCGGCCTCGGTCTTGTGCGCGATGTCGGCGGACAGGATCTTCAGCGCCACCGGGCCGCCGATCTCGTCGACGGCAGCGGCGACCCGCCTCGCATCGGAGACGGCCGTTGACTTCGCCATCGGCATGCCCAGAGCCGTGAACAGCGCCGCGGCGCGCCGCTCGTCGAAACCCGATCGGCGACCTTCCGCGAGCGCGTCGCGCGCCGCCGACGCCGGCTCGGGCAGCTCGGGGACGGGTTGCGGTGTCGGCCGCAGCAGGCAGACCGCCATCGCCTCGGCGCAGGATTCGGGATGGCGGAACACCGGCACGCCAGCCGCGGTCAGCAGGGCGACGGACTTCTCCGCCGAGGGCGTGAGCGACACGGCGAATGGCTTGGCCGACCGGGCGAACTTCAGCAGCGGCTCGACGGCGAGCTCGGGATTGAACTGCGCCGAGGAGCCGACGACGAAGATCACCGCATCGTTGCCGTCGTCGGCCAGCAGCCGCTCGATGGTGCCTGCCACGATCTCGGGCTTGGCGCCGGCCAGGGTGAGATCGACCAGCTTGCCCTCGCCGGCTGCGATGCCGAGCGGCTTCAGCCAGTCGACCAGGCTCTGCGGCGGACCCACGATGTCGAGGCCGGCCACCGCCATGTTGTCGACCACCATGGCCGCACCGCCGCCCGTCGTGGTGGCGACGGCAACGCGCTTGCCGCGCGCCTTGGGTCGGTCGACCAGCAGCGCCGGCACGTCGACCAGCGATTCGAACATCGACACACGCGCGATGCCGTGCCGCTGGCAGAAAGCGTCGAACGTCGCGTCGGAGCCGGCGATCGCGCCGGTATGCGACTTCGCGAGTTCCTGGCCGATCTCGGAGCGGCCGAGCTTGTAGGCGATCACCGGCTTGCCGGCGGCATGGGCGCGCCGCGCCGCGCGGGCCAGCCGCTCGCCGTCACGCAGCGTCTCCATGAACAGCAGGATGGCGTCGGTCGCCGGGTCGTCGACCAGCAGGTCGGCGATCTCGCCGACCGCCAGATCCACCTCGTTGCCGACCGAGATCAGGCGCGAAAAGCCGATGCCGCGCGCATCGGCGCGCGACAGCAGGGCGCCGATCAGGCTGCCGCTCTGGCTGACCACCGCCCAGCGGCCCTTGCGCAGGTGCTCGACGGCGAACGCGGCATTGGCGGTCAGCGCGACCGGCGGATCGGTGCTGACCGTGCCGATGCTGTTGGGGCCCACCAGGCGGATTCCGGTCTCGCGCACGATGCGCACCAGATCGTCCTGCATCGAGGCGCCCGCCGCGCCGGCGTCGGCAAAGCCGCCGGCCAGGATCGAGGCCACCTTCACGCCGCGCTTGCCGCACGCGGCCAGCGCGTCGACGGCGCCGCGGCCGTTGAGCAGAATATAGGCGTGGTCGATGTCGCCCGGCACGGCGTCGAGACTGGCATAGGCCGGCTCGCCCAGAATCTCGCGGCGTGACGGATTGATCGGCAGGATCTCGCCGGCGAATCCGTGCTTGCGCAGGAAGCGTTGCGGTCGCGACGTGGTCTTCGTCACGTCGGCCGACGCACCGATCAGGGCGATACGCCGCGGCGCGAACAGGGCTGCGAACAGCGTCTTGGGATCGTTCATCGGCCGAGTATACTCGGCGCATGTTGTACCGTCGTAGCCTCATCGCCGCTTCCCTCGTCGCCGCCCTGCCCGCCCGCGCCCAGGCATGGCCCACCAAGCCGATCAAGCTCGTCGTGCCTTACGCGCCGGGCGGCACCACCGATGTGATCGCCCGCATGATCGCCGAGCATCTCGGCCAGCGACTGGGGCAGAACATCATCGTCGACAACAAGCCCGGCAAAGGCGCCATGGTGGGTACCGCGCTGGTCGCCAAGGCGGCGCCCGACGGCTACACGCTGCTGATGTCGGTGATCTCCGGCCTGTCGATCTCGCCGACCCTTTATGGCGGCGCCGATTTCAACCCGATGGGCGACTTCATCCATGTCTCGCTCGCCTCGCGCAATCCGAGCGTGCTGGTGGTCAACCCGGGTTTCTCGGCCAGGACCTTCCAGGAGTATGTCGACTACGCCAAGGCGAACCCCGGCAAGCTCGCCTTTGCCACCTCGGGCGCCGGCTCGAGCAACCACCTGCTCGGCGCGCGGCTCGAGCAGGTGATTGGCGCGGCGCTGGTCCACGTCCCCTATCGCGGCGCCGGTCCGGCCATGGTCGACACGATTGCCGGAAACGTGCCGTCGATGTTCGATTCCCTGCCGTCGGCGGCGCCGCACATCAAGGCCGGCAAGGTGCGGGCGCTGGCGGTCAGCGGCGAGCAGCGCAGCCCGGCTTTCCCGGATGTGCCGACGATGAAGGAGCAGGGCTTTCCCGACCTGATCTCCTATTCCTGGTTCGGCATCTCCGTGCCGGCCAAAACGCCCCAAACCATCGTCGATCGCCTGGCGAAGGAAATGCAGGCGGTGCTGAAGGAACCTGCCGTCGTGAAACGCTGGGAGGAGATCGGCGCGGAAGGCAGCACCATGACTCCCGCCGAGTTCAGCCGCTTCGTCCAGGCCGAGATCGACAAGTGGACGCCGGTCGTGAAAGCATCCGGCGCCAGGCCAGACTGACAGGAGGAACCATGACCATCAAACGCGTGACGTCTCCCGCCGCTCCCGAGCCGCCGCCCGAGCGCTGGTCCAACTGCCTGCTGGTCGATGGCATCGCCTATGTCTCCGGCATGGTGGCGCGCGGCGACGACGTGAAGGCGCTGGCCGGCATGGACGAGTACGAGCAGGCCAAGGTAATCTTCGGCAAGATCAAGGGCCTTATCGAAGCGGCCGGCGGCACGATGGCCGACGTCGTCAAGATCATCGTCTACGTCGTCAACATCAAGAACAACGTCAAGGTGTGGGCGGCGCGGCGCGAGTTCTTCACCGGCAACTTCCCCACCTCGACCCTGGTCGAGGTGCGCGCGCTGGCGTCGCCGGAAATCCTGGTCGAGATCGAGGCCATCGCGCATATCGGCAAGGGCAGTCGCGCCTAGCGCCGTGGCCGATCGCCAGCACGATCACAAGGACCATGGCCATGGTCATGGTCATGCGCACAGCCACGCGCACGGCCACGGGCACAGCCACGGTCCGGCCAACTACAACGCCGCCTTCGCCTTCGGCATCGGGCTGAACCTCCTGTTCGTCGTCGCCGAGGCGGCGTTCGGCTTCATGGTCAACTCGCTCGCCCTGGTGGCCGACGCCGCGCACAACCTGTCCGACGTCGCGGGGCTGGTGCTCGCCTGGGGCGGCGCCTGGCTTGCCCAGCGCCGGCCGACGGCGCGCCGGACCTACGGCTTCCGGCGCGCGTCGATTCTCGCTGCCGTCGCCAACGCCACCCTGCTGATGGTCGCGGTCGGCGGCATCCTGGTCGAATCGGTGCAGCGCTTCCGCTTCCCCGAGCCGGTCGCCAGCAATACCGTGATCTGGGTGGCGACCCTTGGCATCGTCATCAACGGCGTGACCGCCTTGATGTTCATGCGCGGCCGCGAGAGCGACATCAACATCCGCGGCGCCTTCCTGCATCTGGCGGGCGATGCGGCGGTGTCGCTCGGCGTGGTGATCTCGGCGCTGATCGCACAGGCGACCGGCTGGCTGTGGATCGATCCGGCGACCGGCATCGGCATCTCGCTCGCCATCCTCTACAGCGCCTGGGGGCTGGGCCGCGATTCGTTCAACCTCGCCTTCGACATGACTCCCCCCGGCATCGACCCTGACGCGGTGAAGCGCTACCTCGGCGGCCTGCCCGGCGTGGTCGATGTCCACGATCTCCACATCTGGCCGATGAGCACGACGGAGACGGCGCTCACCGCCCATCTGGTACGACCGGGCACCGGCGTCGACGACGCCCTGCTGGCTCGCGCCAGCGGCGAGCTCGAGACGAAGTTCGGCATCCAGCACGCCACGTTGCAGGTGGAGTCGGGCGACCCGGCCCACCCCTGCCGCCTGGCGCCGGCGGACGTGGTGTAGAACGTCTTTTGCTGGGAGCGCGCCACTCCTGTGGCGCTCTTCTTGTCGACCACACATCCCATGAGCGCCACTGGAGTGGCGCGCTCCCAGCGAAGACGGTCAATCCAGCTTCACGCCGAGGCGCTTGACGAGGCTCTGGCCCGTGGCGATCTCGTCGTGCAGGACGGCGGCAAAGTCGGCCGGCGTATTGAGGACGATTTCCGAGCCATCGTTGGTCAGGAGATCGCGGAATGCCGTATCCTTCGCCGCCTCGGCGAGCGGCGCGAACAGCCGCGCCACCATCTCCGCCGGCGTGCCGGCTGGCGCCGCCAGGGCGAGCCAGGCGTCGAGCGCGAAGCCATCGGACAAGGTTTCGCGCAGGGTCGGGACCTCGGGCATGGCGCGGGCGCGCCTGGCACTGGAGACGGCGAGCGCGCGCAACTGGCCCTGCTGGGCCGGACGGAACGGCGTCGGCATGGTCGGGAAGCCGACATCGATCTGATTGCCGATCAGGCCCAGCACGATGTCGGGTGCGCCCTTGTAGGGCACGTGAACATAGTCGATGCCGGTGGCCAGTCGGAACGCCTCGGCCGACAGGTGGGCCAGGCTGCCGAAGCCGCCCGAACCGTAATTCAGCTTGCCGGGTCTCGCCTTGGCCAGCGCCACGAACTCGGCGACGCTCCTGGCAGGCGACGACGGCGGCACCACCATCAGCGAGGGGATGCGCGTGATCATCGTGATGGGCACGAAGTCCTTGGCGACGTCGTAGCCGAGGCGCGTGTACAGGAACTTGTTCAGCACGTGGCTGCTGGTCAGCAGCATCAGTGTGTAGCCGTCGGGCGCGGCGCGGGCGGCGACACAGGCGAGCCAGCGCATGTCAGGTCTCCGGTTGGCGACGCGTCAATTCTGAAAGCGCTTCTCGAGCGTCTGCCAGCGCTCGTTCTCGAACAGCGACCATAGCTGCCCGTGATCGAGCATCTGGTTGGCCATGGCGGCGGTATTTCCGGTTGCCTTCAGCGAACCCAGCAGATCCTGGCCGACGCGCGCGAACAGGCGGGTTAGCGAATTGGGGTAGATCGCCACCTTGAAGCCGAGCCGCCCGAGCTCGGGGAATGGCAGCACCGGCGTGCGGCCGCCCTCGACCATGTTGGCGAGGCATGGCGCGCCGAGCCGCCTGGGCACCTCCGCGAGCTCGGCCTCGCCGGGCGGCGCCTCGACGAACAGGATGTCGGCGCCGGCCTCGCGGTAGCGCGCTGCCCGCTCGAGCGCCGCCTCGAAGCCCTCCGAGGCGATCGCGTCGGTGCGGGCCACGATCAGCACGTCACTGTCGACCCGGGCGTCGGCCGCCGCCTTGATGCGCTGCTCCATCTCGCGCGACGCGGCGACCCGCCGCCCGGGCTCGTGGCCGCACTTCTTCGGCCATTCCTGGTCCTCGATCTGGACGGCGCTGACACCGGCGCGCTCGAACTCGCGCATGGTGCGGATGACGTTGAGCGGGCCGCCATAGCCGGTATCGGCGTCGGCGATCACCGGGATCGCCACCGCATCGCAGATGCGGCGCACGCGATCGAGGATCTCGCCGAAGCTCAGCGCACCCATGTCGGGCGCCCCCAGCGCGCTCATCGAGACGCCGGAGCCGGTGACATAGAGCGCGTCGAAACCCGCGACCTCGACGAGGCGGGCGGTAATGCAGTCGTAGGCGCCCGGCGCCACGACGATGCCGGGCGCGGCAAGCCGCTGGCGCAGGGCGCGGTGGCGGCCGGGCGCATTCCTGAGCCCGGTCGGATAGGCGGCGTGGCGGTTGGTCGTCATGAAGGTCCACTCATCTGATGCGGCAGCCAGAGCGCCAGCTCGGGCCACATTACCAGCATCACCAGCAGCACGAACATCAGCAGATGGAACGGGATGGTGCCCCAGACGACGTCGGAGAGCTTGCCGTCCCAGATGCTCTGGATGACGAACAGGTTGATGCCGATCGGCGGCGAAATCTGCCCGAGCTCGATGAACAGCACCAGGATGACGCCGAACCACACCGGGTCGATGCCGTACTTCAGCAGTACCGGGTAGAGCAGCGGCACGGTGACCACGATCATGCCGAGGCTTTCGACCAGGCAGCCGAGGATCGTGTAGAGCACGAACAGTGCGAGGAAGAACTCGAGGCGCGAGAGCTGCAGTGCGACCAGCCAGCTGGTCAGGGCCTCGCCGACGCCGGCCACGCTGATGGCGTAGGAGAATACGAAGGCGACGTAGACGATCAGCAGGATGTTGCCGCTGATCATCACCGACGAGGTCATCGCCATCTTGAGCTCCGTCCAGCCGAGCCTGCCCCAGATCGCCGAGACGATGATGGCGGCCAGGCAGCCGACGGCGGCGGCCTCGGTGGGCGTCGCCCAGCCGAAATAGAGACTGCCCATGGTGCCGCCGATGACGACCAGGAAGGGTACCAGGTCGGCGAGAGCCGAGGCGAGCTCGCCGAGGCTCTGCGGTCCGCGCTCGCGTGGCGCGATCTCGGGCCGCAGCAGGGCCTGCACGAGGACATAGGCCATGAACAGTGCCGTCAGCACCAGGCCGGGCACGATGCCGGCCATGAACAGCCTCGACACCGAGGTCTCGGTGAAGGTGCCGTAGACGATCATGGCGATAGACGGCGGGATCAGGATGCCGAGAGTGCCGCCAGCCGCCAGCGAGCCGGCCGCGAGCGGACGATGGTAGCCGCGCTGCAGCAGCTGCGGCAGCGCCACCGTGCCGATGGCGGCAGCCGTGGCGACCGACGACCCGGAGATCGCCGCGAACAGCGCGCAGCCGGCGATGTTGGTCTGCAGCAATCCGCCGGGCACGACGCAGACGAGCTTGCTGAGGCCGCGATAGATGCGGAAGCTCAGCCCGGAATGCTGCATGATCTCGGCCATCAGGATGAACAGCGGGATCGCCGTCAGAGCGAAGCTGTTCATCGAGCCCCAACTCATCAGGCCGATCCCTTTGAGCGCCGGCACCCCGCCGTGCAGCAGCAGGTAGACGATCGCCGGCACGCCGATGGCGAAGGGAATGGCCATGCCCGCGGCCAGCAGGCCGAGGAAGATCAGCATGACGAGGAGGATCTCGAGACCGCCGCTCACGAAGCGACCTTGCGGACATCGTCGACGATGGTCCTGGCAAGCACGACCAGCAGCATGGTCGCACCGATGATCATCACGGTCTGTGGTATCCACAGCGGCGTCGACAGGGTCGTGCTGGCCATCGCCTCGCGTCGATGCGAGCTCATGACGAACTGCAGGAAGTACCAGTCGGTCAGCGCGACGTAGCCGAACGACAGGACGTCGAAGACCAGGGACGATACCAGCCTGCCGCGCCGCCCCAGCCGCATCTGCACCATCTCGACGCGGTGAAAGGCGCCCCGGCTCTGGCACAGCGCGAGGCTCAGGAACGACACGCCGACCAGCAGGTAACCGACCAGCTCGTCACTGTGCTCGGTGGTGCTGTTGAAGACGCCGCGCAGGACGATTTCAGCCAGGATCAGCACGACCATGCCGATCATGCAGACGGCCGACGTCCACAGGCTCGCCCGCTCGATCGGGCCGAGCGGACTGCCCTTCGACGGTGGCGACATCAGCGGCCCAGCGCGTCGCGCACTTTCTTCAGCGCCTCCTGGGTTTCCGCGCCCTTGGCCTTCGCCCAGTCGTTCCAGTAGCTCGCCATGCGCTCGGCCCCCAGCTTATACTCGGCCGGCGTCGCCGTCGTCTGGACCATGCCTTCGGCCTTTCGCTTGGCCTTCTCTTCGCCTTCCTCGTCGGCCAGCGTCTTAGTGATCTTGGGCGACAGCTCGACCACCGCCTTGGTGAGGGAGTCGCGATAGGCCGCCGGCAGCTTGGCGTAGGCTTCCTTGTTGGCGATGACGTTGGCTTCGAAATAGTTGAGGCCGATCTCGTAGGAATACTTCAACAGGTCCTTCCAGATCTTGCCGCCGCCGGCATTGGCCGTCAGCACGCCGTCGACCACGCCCCTTTCGAGGGCCGACGGGACCTCGGGTGCGCCGACCGTCAGGCCGTTGGCGCCGAAGCGCTTCAGGAACTCGATTTGCTCGGGCGATGTGGCGCGGATCTTCTGGCCCTTGAGCTCGTCGAGCGAGGTCAGCTTCTTGTTCGACCAGGCGATCTGCAGCGGGAAGTAATAGGTCGCCAGTAGCGTCGCACCCTTCTTGTCATAGGCCTTCTCGACATAGGGCTTCATCACCGCGATCGCCTTCTCGAATTCCTGGGCGTTGGTGATCAGCATGGGCAGACGCAGGATGCCGGTGATCGGCACGTTGCCCTGCTGGAAGCCGTCGTCGCCGAGCTGGACGACGTTGTCGCCGACCGCCGTGGTGATGTCGGTGACCTTGATCGAGAGCGAGCCGCCCAGATGGTACTTGATCTGGAAACCGCTGTTGGTCTCCTTGGCGACCCGCGCCATGATCTCCTGGAAGACCCGCGCCGGCGCCACGCTGGCGGCAGGAACGTAGGTGTAGGCGATCCAGTTGACCGTCGCCTGGGCGCGCAGCACGGCGGGCGCGGCCGCGGCGCTCGCGGCCAGCGTGGCAAGGGTGCGACGACGCGTGATCATGCTGTCCTCCCCAATGGCTTTGCCTTGCTCTCCGTGTGGAGAGAAGCAGGAAGCTTAGACCCGCGTCACTGACGCGGCCACGAACGCCTTCCGCCTGCCGGCTGTGCCGGAAGACTCACGGCTGGACCCGTACCACTGACGGCGGAGCAGCTCCGCCAAAGTGGCGCTCATGAGTAGCGCGGGCGTCCCGCCCGCTTCACGGATCAACTCATGAGCGGCAGGTCGCCCGCGGTCCGCACGAAGGCCGTGAAGGCCACTGATGGCGGAGCTGCTCCGTCATCAGTGGCGCAGTCGCAGCGAATGAGCCTTCTATGCCGCCTTGACCTCGCGTTCGGCCTTCAGCGCGCGCACGGTCTGGCGGAGCGCATGCACTGTCCTCTCGATCTCGGCGCCGCCATGGGTCGCCGAGACGAAGCCGCCGGGGGCGCCCATGACGTCGACGCCGTGGCTCATCAGGCCCATGCGGATCTTGCCGGTGAGCGGGCCGGAGCGGGCGCCCTTCAGCTTGGCGAAGCCGTACTTCAGGGGTTCGAAGGTCGCGGGATCGACCTTCTCGCCGGTCGGATTGGGATAGATCAGGAAGGTCGAGGACTGGCCGTAGATGCCCCACGGCACGCTTTCCTGGATCAACACCTCGCGCAACGCGGCGCGCAGCTCGGCGGCCGTGCGGTTGGCCTTCTCGGCGAGGTCCTCGTCGCGCACCAGCGACAGCGCCGTCACCGCGGCGGCAGCCGACAAGGGATTGGCATTGAAGGTGCCCGGGTGAGAAATCTTGTCGCGCTTCCTGGCCGCCGAAACGGCGAAGTCGATCTGGTCGAGGATCTCGCGCTTGCCGGCGACCGCGCCGCCCGGCAGGCCGCCGGCCACGATCTTGGCCAGGATGCAGAGGTCGGGCGTGACGCCCAGCGCCTTCTGCGCTCCGCCCGACGACCAGCGGAAGCCGGTAATGACCTCGTCCATCAGCATGACGATGCCGCGCCTGGCCGTGACGTCGCGGATCGCCTGGACGAAGCCCGGCGGCAGCGGCACCTGGCCCCACGAGGCGCCGGACGGCTCGAACATCACGACGGCGATGTCGTCGCGGCTCTCGAGCAGGTGCACCACGGCGCCGACATCGTCGGTCGGCATCAGGATGGAAAGATCGGTGACGCCCTGGGCCACGCCGGGCGGCGAGGAGCCGTCGTAGTGCGACGTGGCACCGCCGGCGACTGCGTCGTGCCAGCCATGGAAATGGCCGACGAAGCGCACGATCTTGTCCTTGCCGGTATGGGCACGCGCCAGGCGGATAGCCATATGCGAGGCCTCCGTGCCCGACGCCGTGAACCGCACTTTTTCGGCCGACGGGATCAGTTCGCACACCAGTTCGGCCCAGCGCACCTCGAGCTCGTGGCTGGAGCCGTAATGCGTGCCGAGCTCGATCTGGCGCTTCACCGCCTCGATGACGGCAGGATGGGAATGGCCCAGCAACATGGCGCCATGGCCGCCGAAATAATCGACGTACTCGTTGCCGTCGACGTCCCACTTGCGCGGGCCGGCGGCCCGCGAGACATGAATCGAATAGGGGTCGAGGTAGCGGGCGTCGTGCGTGATGCCGCTCGGCAGCACCTTGCGGGCGCGCTCGAACAGGGCGCCCGAACCCCCGGTCCGGGCGCGATAGTCGGCCACGATGGCGGAATTGGTTCCGGTCGAAGCGGTCTTGTCTGCGGTCATTTGCCCTCATCCAACTAATGCCAGAGCATTGCAAGCCTCGCTTGCTTCGCCAAGAGCCGCGAGACTATGTTCGCGCCCTTCGCAAACCGGAGCATTTCGTGAACGCCAAGCCCCGCGGACGCCAGTTCTTCAACAATCCCGGCCCGACCAACATCCCGGACCGAGTGCTGCGGGCGATGGATCGCCCGGTGATCGATTTCATGTCGGACGAGTTCGTGGCGATCCAGCATGCCTGCCATGCGGGCGTTAAGCGGGTGCTCAAGACCGACCAGACGCTCTACTTCTACAATTCGAGCGGTCATGGCGCCTGGGAAGCCGCCCTCGCCAACCTGTTCTCGGCCGGCGACAAGGTGCTGATCGTCGAGACCGGCTACTTCTCGCAGAGCTGGGAGGAGATGGCGGTAAATCTCGGCATCATCGTCGAGACCTTTGCCGCCGACTGGCGAAAGGGCGCCGACATCGCCAAGCTCGCTGAGCGCATTGCCGCGGACAGGGCGCACGAGATCAAGGCGGTCCTCACGGTCCACAACGAGACGGCGACAGGCATGGTGCTGCCGGTGGCGGAAATCCGTCGCGCCCTCGACCAGGCGCGCCACCCCGCCCTGCTGCTCTCCGACACGATCTCCTCGCTGGGCTCGATCGACTATCGCATGGACGCCTGGGGCGTCGACGTCACGGTGGGCGGCAGCCAGAAGGGCCTGATGCTGCCGACCGGCATGGCGCTGACCGGGGTCAGCGGCAAGGCGCTCGACGCCGCGCGCAAGAACAAGGCACCGCGCCATTACTGGAACTGGGAGCTGATGAACGGCCGCGCGCCGCAGAAATTCATGGGCACGGCGCCGGTGCACATGTTCTTCGGCCTGCAGGAATCCCTCAGGATGCTCGAGGAGGAGGGCCTCGACGCGGTGTTCCAGCGTCATACCCGCCTGGCCGAGGCGACCCGCGCCGCGGTGCGGCATTGGGGCAGCGACGGCAAAGGCCCGCAGCTCTTCTGCCAGACGCCCGACCGGCTCTCCAATTCGGTGACCACGGTGGTGATGCCCGAGGGCACCAGCTCCGATCCGCTGCGCAAGGTGGCGATCGATCGTTACAACCTGTCGCTGGGCGGCGGCCTCGGCCCGCTGATGGGCAAGGTGTTCCGCATCGGCCACATGGGCGATCTCAACGAGCCCATGCTGCTGGGCTGCCTCGCCACCACGGAGCTCGCCATGAGGACGAGCGGCATCCCGTTCGTGGCGGGCGGCGTCGATGCGGCAATAGAGTCGCTCGCCGGCTAGCTCCCCGTCTGGACGGAGAGGGTGAAGCGCCGCTACATCCTCTCATGGCGCTTGCGCGACTGCTTCAGGGCTTCGCCGATTTCCGGCTGGGCTACTATCGCGACCATCTCGACCTGTTCCAGCGGCTGGCGAGCGGAGGCCAGTCGCCGAAGATCCTGATCATCGGTTGTTCGGATGCCCGGGTCGATCCCGGCATCCTGACCCAGACCAGGCCCGGCGACATCTTCACGGTGCGCAACGTCGCGGCTCTGGTCCCGCCCGCCCAACTGCCGCCCGACCAGCGCCATCACGGCACCTCGGCTGCCATCGAGTTCGCCGTGCGCGGCCTCGAGGTCGAGCATGTCGTCGTGCTGGGCCACGCCCTGTGCGGCGGCATTGCCGCCCTGGTCGACGGCAGTGGCGGCATCCTCTCCAGGTTCGACTATCTCTCGACCTGGACCAGCATCGCCCGCGAGGTGCGCGACGAGATCGTGCGCGCGCTCGAGGGCCAGCCACGAGAGCAGGTCCTGCGGGCGGTCGAGCAGGCGGCTATCGTCAACAGCATCCGCAACCTGATGGGCTTCCCGTGGCTCGCCGAGCGCGTGGCGGCGGGCAAGGTGGTGTTGCACGCCTGGTGGTTCAACCTGACCGAGGGACAGCTCTACGCCTTCGACCCCAACTCAGCCCGCTTCAAGCCGGTGCTGGGGGTCGAGCTCGCGCCGGCGGTCGAGCAGGCGACGCCGCTTTCGGCCATTGCGCCCGCCAGACTGGTCGAGGCTCTCGCCGGCCGGCCGCCGTCGTTCTAGGAAGAGCCATGACCGAAGAGCTGCTCTACGAGATCCGCGGCGAGGCCGGCTGGATCACCTTCAACCGGCCGGCCCAGCGCAATGCCCTCACCTTTGCCATGTACGAGGGCGTGGCCGAGATCTGCAGCCGCGTCAGCCGGACGAAGGAGGTCAAGGCCCTGGTGATCACGGGTGCGGGCGAGAAGGCGTTCGCCGCCGGCACTGACATCGCCCAGTTCCTCGACTTTCGCGACGGTGAGGATGGCATCGGCTACGAGCGCAAGATGGACAGCACCCTCGACGTCATCGAGCGGTGCCCGGTGCCTACGGTGGCCGCGATTGCCGGCTTCTGCACCGGCGGCGGTGCGGCCATCGCGGCGGTCTGCGACTTCCGGATCGCGACCGCCAGCGCCCAATTCGGCTTTCCCATCGCGCGCACCCTCGGCAACTGCCTGTCGTTGGCCAATTACGCCCGCTTGGCGGCCCTGATCGGCCCGCAGCGGGTCAAGGAGATGATCCTGCTGGCCCGACTGTTCGACGCCCCCACGGCCCTCCAGGTCGGCCTGGTGAGCGAGGTCCTGGCCGATGTCGCCGCCCTGCATGCCCGTGCCGGCGAGCTTGCCGCCACCCTTGCAAGCCACGCGCCCCTGACGATGCAGGTCACCAAGGAGGCGCTGCGCCGTCTTCAGGCACGGATGGCGGAAGACAATATCGACGATCTGATCCGGTTGGCTTACGGTAGCGCCGACTTCCGCGACGGCAGGACGGCTTTCCTGGGCAAACGGGCGCCGAGATGGACGGGTACCTGAGCGGCCAGCTGAGGAGGAATCGGATGAATCGTGTCGTGACCGTGGCCATCGCGATGGCCCTGAGCCTGGGCCTGACCGCCTGCGAGACCAAGCAGCAGAGGGTCGCCAGCAAGGAGGACATGCTGGCCGCCGCCGGCTTCAAGTTCGTCCCGGCCAACACGCCGCAACGCCAGGCCTCGTTCAAGCAGCTGCCGCCCTACAAGTTCTCGCGCCAGATCCGCAACGGCCAGGTGTTCTATGTCTACGCCGACCCGACGGTCTGCGTGTGCGTCTATGTCGGCGACCAGGCGGCCTACGGCACCTATCGCAAGAACATGTTCGACAAGCAGGTCGCCGACGAGCAGCTGATGGCCGCCCAGACCATGGAGATGAACGACTGGGATTGGGGTCCCTGGGGCGGCTGGCCCTACGGCTGGTACTACTAGCGGACGAGCTGTCGACGCCAATCTCAGTTCAGGTTTGGCCTGAAGATCATGAGGATCCTTCTGCCGGTGGCCGTGATCGCCACCGTGCTGTCGGTGCTCGCAGGTTTCGCGAGCAGCCAGCAGATGAACGGCAGCGGCGACGCCCAGCAGCTGATCACGCAGTGGCAGGCGAGCGACGCCACCTGCCGCAATCCGCAGACTGCCGCCATCGCCGCCGTCGGTGCCTGCGAGCAGCGCGACGTCTACTCGAAGCTCCTGACCCTGCAGCGCTATTGCCACCGGCCCTCGGGGACCACCGCCAACGCCGGCTGGGCGCCGTGCGGTCCCGACGCTGCCGCGCTCCAGGCGGCGTCCCGCACCACCGCCCAGTTCCAGCGCATGGGCGGGGTGTTCCTGCTGCCCGCCACGGTCAACGGCGCGTCGAACGTCTATTTCATCGTCGACTCGGGCGCGACCAACGTGCAGATCCCCGAGGACATCGCCGAGCAGATGAAGCAGGCCGGCACGCTGACCGAGGCCGATTTCCTGGGCCAGCGCCGCTTCATCCTGGCCGACGGCAGCGGCGTGAACCAGCGCATCTTCCGCCTGCGCAACCTCAAGATCGGCAACCGCTCGATGGAGAACGTGCTGGCCGCGCTGAGCCCACCGCGCAGCCGCCCCCTGCTCGGCCAGAGCTTCCTGCGCCGCCTCGAATGGTGGAAGATCGACAACGTCAAGAACTCGATCGAGTTCGAGTTCACGGGGGCATTTTAGGATTCACCCGGACCGCGGGCGTCCCGCCCGCGGTCCAAAAGATCAGAACATCGCCTCCACGGCGCCCAGGCCGACAAACTCGCCGCGCGCGCCGGTGCCGGGCGGGAAATAGCGCAGGCCGGTCCATGAGCCGGTAGTGATCGCCTGGCCAGCACGGATGCCGCCGCGACGGCGAACGGCGTGATCGATCATCCAGGCCAGCGGCCGTATCGGGTCGACGGCGCCGAGACCACCTTTCTGCTCGACCACCACGCTGCCGTCTATTACCAGCTTCACCGGGAGGTTAAGCCAATCGAGACCCTGCCAACTCGCGATCGAATTGCCGACGACCAGCGCGTGGTTCATCTGGTTGTCGGCCAGCAGCCATTCCGGATCGGCTTCGCGGAAATTGGCGAGGCGCGTGTCGACCACCTCCATCCCGACGAAGGCGTCGCCAACGGCGGCAAGCGCTTCGTCGCGACCGACCGGCGTGCTGCGCGCCGCGATGTCCTTCGCGATGTGGAACGAGATCTCGATCTCGACACCGATCATATGCATTGCCTTGCCGTCGAAGCGCGCCGGCGATGGCACCAGCGTGCCGGCCAGCAGAGGCGCCGGATTCGGCTCGGCGTCGGGCGTGCGCGCCCCGACCTTCCAGCCGGCGACCGGTCCGGTCGCCGCGGCGACGCCATCCTGGATTGCGTAGACCGCAGAGCGATCAGGCAAGGGAAAAGGCGGCGCGATCTGCGTGCCGGACCGGCGCGCCTGCAGGAGGCAGCTCACGCCGTACGAAAGGTCTGATGTCATGCTAGTCTCGCGCAAACGACAAAAAGGACCGGAGGGACAATGCCCTATGCCAGCGGCCGCGTCATTCACGACGCCGACGCGCACATCATGGAAGTGCCGGGCTTCCTCGAAGCGCATCTCGAGTCCAGGTACCGTTCGGCCGTCACCGATGCGGTGCTGTTCCCGCGGCGCGAGGGGTTCCATGGCCATCTCCGCGACGAGCATCGGACGAGGGGCGCGGCGGCGGATGTCGACGAAACCCAGATCATGCTACGCAAGAACTGGGATGCCCTCGGCGCCTACGCCGCGCCGGACCGGCCGCGCTCGATCGACCTGCTGGGCTTTGCCAGCCAACTCATGTTCACCACGGCCCTACTCAACTACTCCACGGTGCTGGAAGGCGGCCGCGACATCGACCTCGCCTATGCCGTGGCGCGCGCCCACACGCGCCACATGGTCGAGTTCTGCTCGATCGACCGGCGCCTGCTACCGACCGGCTATGTGCCGCTGATCGATTTCGAGCGCACCGCCAGGGCGGCGCGCGAGACGATCGAGCTTGGCGCCAAGGCGCTGATGATCCCCTCACGCTGCCCCGAGGGCCATTCGCCGAGCCATATCGCTTTCGACCCGCTGTGGGCTGCCGCCCAGGAGGCCGGCCTTCCGATCGTGTTCCATGTCGGTGGCGGCGGGAAGCTCCTGGAGGATGCCTACTTCGAGAATGGCCTGCCGCCGGTACCGGACTTTCATGGCGGCGACGACAATTTCCGCTCGATCGACTACATGGCGATCGCCTATCCGCCGATGAAGGCGCTGACGGCGCTGATCGTCGACCGCGTGCTCGACCGCTTCCCCAACCTGAAGTTCGGCGTCATCGAGCAGGGCGCCTCGTGGGTGCCGGGCTGGATGCGCAACATGGATTCGGCGCACAACGCCTTCTACAAGAACGAGGAGCGGCTGCAGAAGATGTCGCTCAAGCCCAGCGAGTTCGTACGTCGCCAGGTCCGCGTGACTCCCTACCCCCACGAGGACGCAGGCTGGATCATCGCCAATTCCGGCGACGAGGTCTGCCTGTTCTCCTCCGACTACCCGCACGTCGAGGGTGGCCGCAATCCGATCAAGCGCTTCGAGGCCTCCATGGATGCGGCGAGCATCGACGACCGTCGCCGGCAGCGCTTCTATTGCGACAACTTCGTCGACCTGATGGGTGCCGGCCTTTCCTCCGACCTGCGAGTTGCCGCATGAGCTACACGACCCTCCTCACCGAGCGCACCGGCGCGGTGCTGACGATCACGACCAACCGGCCGGAAGTGCTGAACGCGCAGAGCCGCATCCTGCTCGAGGAGCTCGACGATGCCTTCCTGCGCGCCGTCGACGACGAGGCAGTACGCGTCATCATCCTCGCGGGCGCCGGCAAGCATTTCTCCGCCGGCCATGATCTCGGCAGCCCGCAGGAGATGGAGGACCAGAAGAAGACGCCGCTCGAGCCCGGCTTCAAGGGCGAGTACCGGCGGCTGTGGGAGCGCTTCTTCGAGAACACGATGCGCTGGCGCGATTTGCCCAAGCCCACCATCGCCCAGGTCCAGGGCTACTGCATCATGGGCGGCATGATGATCGCCTCGGCGTGCGACATCATCATCGCCAGCGAGGACGCCCAGTTCGCCGACCGCGCCGTGAAGTGGGGCGGCTCGCACGTCCAATATTTCTCGATGCCGTGGGACTTCGGTCCGCGCAAGACCAAGGAATATCTCTTCACCGGTGATTTCATCAGCGCCGCCGAAGCCGAGCGCGCCGGCCTGGTCAATCGCGTGGTGCCGCGGGCGAAGCTCGAAGAGGAGACCATGGCGCTCGCCCAGCGCATCGCCGAGCGCGATCCCTATGCGCTGAAGCTTGCCAAGGCCTCGGTCAACGAGACGCAGGATGCCCAGGGTTGGCGGGCCGCGATGGAGAACGCCTTCAAGAACTACATGCTGACCATCCCGCATCGCATCGAGATGGGCACCTACGGGCCGAAAGCCCGCGAAAAGGCCCCGAAGGACCGATTCGCGATGCTCAACGAGAAGCGGCGCTAGAGGCTCTCACTCTTCGGCCCTCCCCCGTCTTACGCCGATGACGGGGGAGGGATTCGAGATGTGTCCCTTCCCTGGCAGCTACGCTGGGGAGGAAAATGACACTCAGGCCGCGCGGCGCTTACGCTCGGCCATCTCGACGGCCATCGCCTGGGCGACCGCCGGCCGGGCGAGGTGCCTGGCCTGATAGGCGGCGATCTTCGGCCACTTCTTTAGGTCGACGCCGACGAAGGCGTACCAGTTCAGCATGGTGACGAAATAGGCGTCGGCCACGGTAAAGCGTGCGCCGACCAGATACTCGCCGTCACCGAGGCGACGGGTGAGATAATCGAGCGTCGGCCCGAGCCCTTCCTTGGCTGCGGCTTTCGTCGCCTCGGCCGCGGTCGGGTTGAAGATGTAGTAGAATAGCTTCTTGTGCACCTCGGTCGACAGGTAGTTCAGCATGTCGATCAGCTGATAGCGCTCGAGCGTGCCCCAGGCTGGCGCCAGGCCGGCCTCGGGCTTGCGGTCGGCCAGGTACTGCAGGACCGACGGGCCCTCGTTCAGGATCACGCCGTCGTCCAGCTTGAGCGCCGGTACGTAGCCCTTCGACGAGATGTCGAAATAGTCGCCGCCGTCGTCGGTCTTCTTGTTCTCGATGAAGCGGACCTTGACCGGCAGACCCGCCTCCAGGGCCGTGATATGCGAGGCGAGCGAGCAGGCAAGGGGTGAAGCGAAGAGTTCCATCGCATCCTCCATGTTTTCGTGCGATGTGGTACAGAAATACAGCGGAGCGATCCGGTCAAGAGATATTTATGCGATCCAGTACAGAAATTACGAAGCGACCCCGGGGCCGTCCGCGCGGCTTCGTCATCGAGGAGGTCCTCGAGCGCGTACGCACGGTCTTCATGGAGAAGGGCTTCGCCGCCGCCTCGCTCGACGATCTGGCGGCCGCGTCGGGGCTCAACCGGCCGAGCCTCTACGCCGCGTTCGGCGACAAGGAGCAGCTCTATATCGCCACGCTGCGCTTCTACGGGCAGAAGAGCCTCGAAGGGCTCGATACCATCCTGGACGGGCCGGGCACGATCGCGCAGCGCCTGGGCCGGGTCTACAACGCGGCGATCGAGCTCTACACCGCCCCGCCGGTCCGGCCCGGCTGCATGATCGTCGGCACGGCGGCGGTCGAATCGCCGACCCATCCGCGCATCGCCGACGTCGCCCGCGAGCTGCTGGTGGCGATCGAGGCGCGGCTGGAGCGCGCCTTCGCCGGCAGCGACCTGCCCGACAGGCCGAGCCCCGCCAACCGGGCGCGCATGGCCGGCGCCATCATGTACGCCATCGCCATCCGGGCGCGGCTCGGCGCCGACGCCGGCGAGCTGCGCGCCTTCGCGGCGTCGATGGTGCCGACGATCTGCGGCGCGGCGGCCAGCCGAAAGGCATCAGCAGGTGGGCGATGATGAACAACAGCATCCGAAGCGCCTCTGCGCGCTCCGCAAAACTATAGCTATGAGGCGCGATTGCTTGGCCCTAGCATGACCGCCTCAGCATGGGGAGAATCGATGGCCAAGGGGCGTCAGTCGTTGCGCAATCTGGCGAAGTTGTTGCCGTCCGGCGCGGCCGGACTTTCGATGAGTCTCGCCTACGCGGATGCCTCGGCCATGGCGGTCGCGGAACCTGCCGCCTCGGATGCGGGATCGGTGAACGAGCGCCTGCAATCCATTCGCCGCGATGTGACGAGCGCGATGGAGCAATACGCCAAGGACCGCGAACCGGTAGTCGGCGTCGATGCCGAGGAGCGCCTCGTCTGGTGGGGCAACGGCGGATGGCGCAATGGCGGATGGCACAATGGCGGGTGGGCTAACGGTGGATGGCACAACGGAGGATGGGCCAACGGCGGATGGCACAATGGCGGGTGGCACAACGGAGGATGGGCCAACGGCGGATTCCGCAATTGGTAGACCCGCGTCGTCTGCCGGCCGTTCCGTCATCGAGGATGTCATGACCAAGATCTCATTCCTGTCCCTGGCCGCCTTGCTGGCCGCGACCATGCTGAGCGCCCCGGCGATCAGCCAGCAGCAGCAGTCCGGCTCGCCGCCAGGCCAGCAGGGGGACGCGCCACCGGGTTATGGCGGCCCGCAATCGGGCACTCCGTCCGGAGACGGCCCCTTATGGCCAGTGCTGATCGTCACCAGCGTCGAGGTGCTGCGTTCGGAGCGTGGGCCCGGCGGGCTCGACGTCGTGCGCGCCCGCGGCCTCGTGACGTCGGGCGGCTGGGGCCAGCCACACCTGATTCCGATCAACCGGGGGCGGCCGCTCGACGGCGTGCTCGATCTCCTGTTCCAGTCCAATGCGCCCGGCGGCGCCGCGGCGCTCGGACCGTTCATGCCAGTGGAGGCCATCCTGCCGGTCGAGGCCGGCCATCCCTACTCGGGCGTTCGCGTCCGCGCCGCCAACAACGTGGTCGCACTCAAGGCGCTGCCCGGCTACGCCGAGACCGCGCCGCCCAGGCAGGACTGCGCCAAGTGCCTGGGCAAGTACTTCGTCGCCAAGGGCGCCGGCCTGCCGGCCGGCGCCACGGCGGAGAATTCGGTGCGCGAGGAGGACCTGCCCTACAAGCTGCGCATCATCAAGCCGGCCGACGGCATCCCGAGCTACGCCCTCAATCCTAACCGGCTCACCCTGGTGCTGGCCGAGGACGGCCGCATCATCGATGCGGCGTGGGACTGACGCCCGCGGTAAAATGGTTGCTCACCCGACAGGCGGTCAGTAGTCCCAGAAGGCTGGCACCCAGCCGAAAGGCGTCGCCGGCGACCGCCACACGGCCGATGGACGGGAACGACAGGTGAGTGGCCACCAGCATCTCGCCGCTCGCCGCCGCCTCGCGCAACAGCCGGACGCGGACGCGAGCCGCCTCCTCGGGCTCGTGCTCGAAGCCGTTGTACCAGTCGGGGTGGTCGAACCCGACCGGGAATACGGCATCGCCGAGGAACGTCAGCCGCTCCCCGCCGGACGCCAGGCTGACCACGCTGTGCCCGGGCGTGTGGCCGCCAGTGCGACGGACGACCACGCCCGGCGCCACTTCGCGCTCCGTGTCGAACAGCCGAAGCTGGCCGCGGTACTCGTTCAGGATTCGCGTGGCGACCGACCGGAGCACGGGCGGCACCGGCGGCGGCATGACCGCTCGGGAGAAGTCGGGCGCTTTCCAGAACTGGACCTCGGCGGCCGCCACGTGGATCGGCACGTCCGGACGCAGCCGGCTTCGCAGCGCGTCGTCGAGCAGCCCGCCGACATGGTCCATGTGCATGTGCGTGAGCACCACGTCGGTCAGCGATGCGGGATCGATGCCGGCGGCGTCCAGTCGAAGCGACAGTTGACCGGCCCGCGGGAAACCCGGGTACTCGCCGCCGACCCCGGCGTCGATGAGCACGGTCTGCTCACCGCTCCGCACCACGACCACGTTCAGCGCCCAGTCGAGCACGTCGGACGGCGGGAAATTGTCGTCCAGCCAGGCCGCCAGGGCTGCCGGGTCGACATTGTGGGCCAACGTTCTTCGCTGGCAGCGGTAGCACCCCATCGCTGACCACCAGCACGTCGATCTCGCCGACCCGCAGTGCGTAGCGCGACGGAACCAGTTCGTCGGGCCCCGGTGCACCGGGGTGCGAGGCGATGTCCAGGCTCATGTTCGTCCCCTGCTGACCGCTGCCTTTCACGCGGCATCGACGACGCTACGTCGAGGCGTGTTTGCGATCGATTGGGTCGAGGGAGAGAGCGAGCCATACCACCGTATAGGTCCTGTCATTCGGGTCGCAGGGCGTCGAATGGCCGACGAACTCGTCATAACCACATCCCAGTCTTTGTATATAGACAAACAGATGCTCTATTGTACAAATGATGTCGCTTGGCCATAGTCATGCGCGTGATGACCAGGTTGACCGACTACACGAGCTATGCCGACGCGCAGACGCAGTTTTCGTCCGCGCGGCTGTGGGATCTGTTCGACGGCGATCGCCGGCATCTCAACATTGCGCACGAGTGCATCGACCGCCATGTCGACGCCGACCGTCACGTCGGTGTCGACAAAACGGCGGTCATCGTCGTTCACGCCGACGGTCCCGACGAGATCCTGAGCTATCGCGAAATTTCCGAGGACTCGGCGCGCTTCGCCAACTATCTCCTCGCCCAGGGGATCCGGCCGGGCGACCGCGTCGCCATCATGCTCGAGCCGTCGCGCGCCTTCTATGTGACGCTGTTCGGCACGATGAAGGCGGGCACGATCGCCGTGCCCCTGTTCACCCTGTTCGGCCCCGACGGCGTGGCGCTGCGCATCGAGGACTGCACGCCCCGTCTGCTGATCACCAACGCGGCCAAGGCGGCCACCCTGTCGCCGCGCGCCGGCCTTCGGGTCGTCGTTGCCGACGCAGCGTTCATGGCGAGCCTAGGCGCCTTCGCGCCGTCCTTCGCACCGGCCACCGAGGCTGATTCGCTGGCGATCTTCCAGTACACGTCGGGCACGACCCGACAGCTGCCCGAGGCGGTCAAGCATTCGCACCGCGCCCTCGTCACCGTGATGGTCGCGGCCCTCTACGGCACCGGATTGCGCCCCGGCGACCGTTTCATCTGCCCGTCCTCGCCAGCCTGGGGGCATGGCCTGTGGCACGGCACACTGCCGCCGCTCGCCATGGGCCTCACCGTGGGAGCCTATGCCGGAAAGTTCGACGCCGAGCGGCTGTTGCGCGCCCTGCAGGAGCACCGCTTCACCAACATGTCGGCGGCGGCGACGCACTACCGCATGATGCGGACGTGCGGGGCCGCCGCACGTTATCGCTACGCCATCGAGAAGCTGTCTTTCACCGGCGAGCCGATCGACAGCGAGACCGCCCGCTTCGCCGAGGCGACGTTCGGCCGGCCGGTCTGCAGCATGTATGGCACGACCGAGATCGGCGTAATTCTGGTCAGCTACCCCGGCGCTGCCGATTTCGTGGTCAAGCCCGGCTCGCTCGGCAAGCCGGTGCCAAGCACCAAGGTCGAGGTCCACGATGCCGCCGGCAACCCATGCCCACCCGGCGTGACTGGCGAGCTCAAGGTCTGGCGGCGGAACGGCTGGATCGCGACCAAGGATCTCGGCCGCGTCGACGAGGATGGGTATTTCTTCCATGGCGGCCGCGCCGACGACGTGATCATCTCGGCCGGCTGGACGATGAGCGCCGTCGAGATCGAGGACGCCATCCTGAAGCATCCCGACGTGCGCGAGGCGGCGGCGATCGGCGTGCCCGACGCGTTGCGTGGCCAGGTCGTCAAGGCCTTCGTCGTGGCCGGGCGCGCCGGCGACGAAACCTTCGTTCGCGAGATCCAGGACCTGGTGCGGCAGCGTCTCAGCCAGCACGAGTATCCCCGCCTTGTCGCCTTCGTCGCGGAGTTGCCCAAGACGCCGGCCGGCAAGGTCAACCGCAAGGTGCTGCGCGAGCACGAGAGAAGCGGCGCCATCCCGACCGCCTGACATTCCGAGGAGAGTGAAACCGATGCCCGATTCGACAGAACGCAGATTTCCCAAGATCACCGAGCAGGGTCTCGACCTGCTGCGCAAGCGCATCGGCGTCAAGATCGGCGCCACGATCGAGCCCTGGTGCCACGAGGCGACTCGCGACAACATCCGCCACTATGCGCACGGCATCGGCGACGACAATCCCTTGTGGTGCGTGCCGGAATACGCGGCCAAGACGAAGCACGGCGGCCTCATTGCCCTGCCGAGCTTCCTGTTCAGCACCAGCCGCATCGTCTCGGGCTATGTCGGAGGGCTGCCCGGCATCCACGCCATGTGGTCGGGCGCCGACTGGACCTGGCACAAGACCGTGCGACGCAACGACGAGATCTCGACCGACGCCTGGCTGAAGGACGTGATCGAGCACGACACGCGCTTCGCCGGCCGCGCCGTGCAGCAGATCTATCATGTCGACTTCTTCAACCAGCATGGCGACCTGGTCGCCGAGGCCGACAGCTGGTGCTTCCGCACCGAGCGCGATCATGCGCGCGAGCAGGGCACCAAGTACCAGGCGCTGAAAGCGCGCGCCGCGCGGCGCTACAGCGACACCGAGCTGGCGGCGGCTTACAAGCTTTATGCCGAGGAGCAGATCCGGGGCGCCACGCCGCGTTACTGGCAGGATGTCGCCGAGGGCGAGGAGCTGCCAGTGATGCTCAAGGGGCCGATGACCGTGACCGGGTTCATCGCCTATGCCCAGGGCTGGGGCGGGCTCTACATCCGCGCCAACAAGCTCGCCTGGAAACTGATCGACGCCCATCCCGGCACCGGCATCAAGAACCGGTTCGGCATCCCCGACTGTCCCGAGCGCGTGCACTGGGAGGAGGAGTTCGCCCTCGAGGTCGGTGCGCCCGGTGCCTACGACTACGGCCCCGAGCGCTGCTCGTGGCTCACCCATCACCTGACCAACTGGATGGGCGACGACGGCTTCCTGCGCCGTGCCAGCTGCAAGATCCGTCGCCACAACCCGGCGGGCGACATGCTGTTCATTAAAGGCAAGGTGAAGCGCAAGTACGTCGAGGACGGCCGTCATCTCGTCGAGATCGAGCAGGAGGCGCGCAACCAGGACGACGAGCTGTCGATCCTGGGCGGCGGCGTGGTCGAACTGCCCACCCGTTCCTGAGGCCGGCCCTGCACCGGGAGGAAACAATGCACAAGAAGATCTTCGGATTGGCCACCGCCCTGGCCGCCATGCTGCTGGCCGTCGTGCCGGCATCGGCCCAAACCTATCCCAGCAAGACGGTGCGCATCATCGTGCCCTACCAGGCCGGCCAGGGCACCGACGTGGTGGCACGGTACATCGCCGAACGCCTGTCGAAAGCGCTGGGCCAGACCTTCTATATCGACAACAAGCCCGGCGCCGGCGGCAACATCGGCACCGAGGCTGGCGCCCGCGCGACGCCCGACGGTTACTCGCTGACCATGGGCACCAACGGCACGCACAGCATGAATCAGTTCCTCTACGCCTCCATGAGCGTCGATCCGGGGAAGGACTTCGCGCCGGTCATCCTGATCGGCATGCTGCCGATGGTGATCGCCGCCAATCCGTCGTTCGCGCCGAACTCGGTCGCCGAGCTGATCGCCACCGCCAAGGCCAGGCCGGACAAGGTCGACGTCGCGCTGCCCAGCACGACGGCTCGCATGGTCCTCGAGCTCCTGAAGGTGCGCACCGGGGCGCCCTTGTTCGGCGTTCCCTACAAGGGATCGGCGACGGCGCTGACCGAGGTGACGGGCGGGCAGGTCCAGACCCTGGTCGACACGGTCGCGGCTGCGCGCGGCCAGATCACCGCCGGCAAGCTGAAGCCACTCGGCATCACCACGCTGAAGCCTAGCGAGCTGCTGCCGGGCGTCAGGCCAGTCGCCGAGCAGGGAGTGCCCGACTTCCAGGTGACGGGGTGGATGGCGCTGTACGCGCCCAACGGGACGCCCGAGCCGATCGTCCAGCTGCTGAATTCCGAGGTGGCGAAGATCCTGGCGGCCCCCGAGACCCGGGCCCGCATGCTGCAGATCGGCGTCGAGCCGGCCGGCGGCACGCCCGGCCAGCTGGCACAGTTCGAGCAGAATGAGCGCGCTCTTTGGGGACCCCTAATCAAGGCTGCCGGCCTCAAGGGCGACTGATCGCCTGGCTAACTAACGGTCGCCCGGCTTGAAATCGACATCCTCGAGGTAGAGCGGCGGCAGGGCACGCTTCCTGGGCGGGCCGGCCTTGTAGCCGCGGCTGAAGATGGTCTCGCCGCGATGGCCGGTGCTGACGCCCGGGATGGGCCTGTAAGGCGGCCGCATGGCGTAGTCGCGCGTGAACGTCGTGATTCCGCCGAAGCCCGCGGCATCGAGCAGCTGCTCGACCTCCGAGACGAGATACTCGCGGACGTGTATGTGATGGCGCCGCTTGGACTCGTCGAGAGAATAGAACGGCCAGCACGACGGATGCTCCTGGTTGAGCACACGATAGATCGAGAACCACGATGCCGCATTCGGTGTGGTGACGACGACGAAGCCGTTCGGCTTCAGGATGCGGTTGATCTCGATGAAGCAAAATAGCGGATCCATGGCGAAGTGCTCGATCACTTCGCAGATCAGCACGCCATCCGCACTCTCGTCGGCGAACGGCAGGCGGTCGACCTCGTAGTCGAAGGACAGCACCGGGACCGCGCGGATATCCCACCCTTTCAGGGTCTCGAGGGGTGCGCCGTAGATCTCGCTGGCGCCGATATCGACCAGGACGCCGGGGCCTTTCGGCGTGACCGCGTACGTGGTCAGGTAGCGGACGATGTGATGCGGCGCGTGCTCACGCTGGGCAGGATCGGCCAGGTTGCTGATCCTGCGATCGATGAGCTGATGGGCGGTCGCGCAATCGGCGCCTTCACCCTCGATGTCGCGAATCAGGCGCTCGCGATACGAAGCGGCGTCTTCGCCGTCGACATAGCGATTGGACGGCGTGAGCGCGCACCCCGCCGGCGGCTCCGCCGCGGCACGGGCCGGCGCAGCCGAAGGGCGCAGGAACCGCGCCGCCGACGTCAACCAATTGTCGGGCATTTCCTTCCATCCCGAGTCGCCCAAACCGCCAGCCACTGTCGGGCAAGCCGCGAAGAAAGACAAATGCGCCGGAAAAGACGGGCCCGGAGGCACACGCTCCCACGGTGCTGCTCCGGGCCCGACGCCCCCTCGGTACTCCAGTGGAAGAAGGGTCCGATCCGCTTCTTCCGTCTCGATGGCCGCATGATACGGAAGCCGCCGCCGACGAGACAGCACCGGATGGTATCAATTGTTGTGCGGCCGCCGGTGGCGCTCGGCGAAGCTCGCGCGGACATGATCGGCAAGATCGCGGGCGGCCGGGCCGAGCCCGGGCGGCGCGTAGAGATTGATGCGAAACTCGGGCAGCGCGGGCAGGCGGGCGTCGCGCCCCAGGATGTCGAAACGCTCGGGCACCGAGGAGCGCAGCAGCGGCGCCACGGCGAGTCCGGCCTCGATCGCGGCGTAGACCGGTTCCATGCGACTGACCTCGCAGACCGCGCGCCAGTCGCGGCGCGCCTTGCCCAGCGCCTCGACCGCGACCGGCCGGAACACGCAGGTCGACGCGCCGAGCGACACGGGCAGCGGGTCCTTGAGATGGGCATCGCCGCCCGGCACGCCGACCCAGACCAGCCGGTCCGTGCGCAAGGTCTCGCCGTGCTTGCCGCACTCGCGCTCGGTGGTCAGCGCGAGATCGACCCGTCCGGCAGCGAGTTGCTCGCGCACGATTCGGGAGTCCTCGCAAACCAGGCTGACGCGCACGCGCGGCTGCGCCTTGGCGAAGCGCCGCAGGATGGCCGGCACGAAGCTCGCGATGATGTCGTAGGGCACGCCAAGGCGGACCTCGCCCTGGAACGACGGCGTTCGCATCGACGACCACACCTCGTCGTTGAGGGCCAGCAGACGGCGGGCCTGCGCCAGCAGCCGCTCGCCGGCCGGCGCCAGCACGAGCCGGCGGCCAGCGCGCTCGAACAGGCGGCAGTCGAGCGCCTCCTCCAGCCGCTTGACCTGCTGGCTGGCGGCGGCCTGCGACACGCCGAGCGCCGCTGCCGCGCGGGTGACGCCGCCGGCATCGACGATGGTGGTGAAGGCCCGCAAGAGAGAGATGTCGAGATCGGTCCGCATGCACGAAACATAAGAGAACCCGAACGAACATATCAAAAACATTCGATTTATTTATCTATTGTCGCCTGCCATCCTCCCGCCTGACTTCCCGAGAAAGGGCTCCGCACATGATCACTGGCCTTTGGTTGCCCCTCGTCACGCCGTTCAAGGACGGTGCTGTCGACTATGCGAGCTATGACCGCCTGATCGAGCACTACATCGGCCTCGGCGTCGACGGCCTGTTCCCGCTCGGCACCACCGGCGAGCAGCCGACCCTCGACGAGCCCGAGATCGACCGTCTGGTCGAGCGCACGGTGGCGCGTGCGGCCGGACGGGTGCCGGTGTTCGTGGGAGTCGGCGGCAACGCCACGCACAAGGTCGAGAAGGCGCTGCGGCGGCTCGAGCGGGTTGCCTTCGAAGGCATCGTCTCGGTCTGCCCGTACTACAACCGGCCGAGCCAGGATGGCCTGGTCGCCCACTTCCGCTGCATCGCCGGCGCCACCGACCGCCAGGTGCTGATCTACAACATCCCCTACCGCACCGCCGTGAACCTCTCGAACGATTCGCTGCTCGAGCTGGCCCAGGTGCCCAACATCGTCGGTGTGAAAGACAGTTCGGGCAGCATCGCCCAGTCGCTCGACCTGCTGGCGCGCAAGCCGGCCGGCTTCTCGGTGCTGACCGGCGAGGACGCCCTGTTCTTCACCATGATGGCCAACGGCGCCGAAGGCGGCATCCTGGCAGCGAGTCATGTCATGACCGAGCGCTTCGTCGAGGTCGCCACACGCTTTGCGGCGAACGATCTCGCCGGAGCCCGCACCGCCTGGGCGCCACTCGCCGGCATGGTTCCGCTGCTGTTCGCCGAGGCCAACCCGATGCCGATCAAGTATCTGCTGTGGCGGCAGGGCCTGATCTCGTCTCCGGAGTGCCGTCTGCCCTTGACGCGGATTTCCGACGCGCTGGCCGGCCGCCTCGACGCCGTTGTTGGCGAAAGGCTGGCGGCATAACAGACTGTGTCCGCATGGAGGAGATACACTCTCTCGGCGCGGCCGAGGCGTCAGCGTCCTCGGCGATCGGCCGATGCCTGCTGGCGCTCAACAACGAGCATGCCGCGGAGTTGTCATGGCTCGATGCCGGGCGCTTGGCCGAACTGGTCGGCAGAGCCTTCGTTGCCCGACGCATTGGCATCGTCGACGCCTTCCTGCTCGCCTTCGACCAGGACGCCGACTACGACAGTCCCAACTTCCCGTGGTTTCGAAACCTATCCGCGCTTTGTCTATGTCGACCGGATCGTCGTCGCACCTACTGCGCGCGGGCGCGGCCTTGCGCGCCGTCTATACGACGATCTTTTTCGCCATGCCCAATGCGCTGGGCACGAGCGCATCGTCTGCGAGGTCAACCGCGAACCACCCAACCCGGCGTCGGATGCTTTCCATGCGGCGCTGGACGTCGTCCAGGTAGGCGGCGCGACGATCCACGGCAGCAGCAAGACCGTCAGATTTCTTGCCCGCCCCCTGGGCGGCTGGCGCCCGTGACGAAGCAAGTGCTCCTGTCCTGACGACCCTGATGTCATCCCGAACGCAGCGAGGGACCTTTAAGGCTGCAGGAAAGGTCCCACGCCATGCTCGGGATGACAGCGATCACTCGTTTTCGTATCAGGCCCTTAGGCCCGCGCCTTCAGGAGATCCCTGATCTCGGTCAGCAGCTCCTGATCCTTGGTCGGCGGCGCGGGCGGCGGTGGTGCCGCCTGTTCCGCCCGCAGCAGCCGGTTCATCGCCTTGATCACCAGGAACAGAACCCAGGCGATGATGATGAAGTTCACGGTGACGGTGATGAAGCTGCCATAGCCCAGAGTAGCGCCGGCCTTCTTGGCGGCGTCATAGGTCGGCGCCTGACTGGCTGCCGGCGTGAGGCCGATGAAATAGTTCGTGAAATCCAGTGCGCCGAAGATCCTGCCGATGATCGGCATGATGATGTCGTTGACCAGCGAATCGACGATCTTGCCGAAAGCGACGCCGATGATGACGCCGATCGCGAGATCGACGACATTTCCCCTCAGAGCGAATTTCTTGAATTCCTGGAGCATGGTCTCCTCCGCGGTTGTACAGCACCCGTCACGCCACGCGCAGCCACACCAGCAAAGCAGAAACCGTGATCACCGAGAAGGCGGTCGAGATCAGCACGGCTCACGAAGGCGTCGAGCGCGGCGGTCGAGGCGGTACCCAGGATGCGCCAGCGGCCGGCCAGCCAGCCCTCCAGGATGATGCCAAAGATCGGCAACGCGACGGTCAGGATGGCGTGCACGACGGCCCGTCCTTGCAGCTCCAGTGATCGATTAACAAATTGACATAAACAGCCGACATATCATAAAATTCCGCATCCAAATCGAGGCCGTACCGTCCCCTTCCGCGAGCGGCCCGGGAGTTATTTTCATGCGTCTCTTGATTGCCGGCCTGGCCGCCCTCGCGGCCGTCTCGTTTGCCACCTCCTCGTTCGCCCAGGATGTGTCTTCGCCGACACCGGCGCCGGTGCCGGCGGCCAAGTCAAAACCCTCAACCTCCTGCCAGAGCCAGAAGAGCACGTCCGCGCGCAATGCATGCCTGAAGAAGGCCAAGGCATCCACTCCCAAGGCCGCGACTTCGACGACGAAGAAGGCAAAGAAGGCGACAACGGCTCCGGCCACCACCCCGGCTGCCACCAAGCAGCCTGAGACCAGCCAGATGGCACCGCCGCCGACCGCCGCGCCGACGCCGCCGTCGACAGGCGGAACCGTCGCCATTCCGCCGCTGCCGCAGAAGACCATCTAGCTTTTGCCGCCGGCAGAGTAGAGTTCGCCCTCCCAACCCGAGGGAGGGCGACATGCCGGCTCATTCTGCTGCCTTGATCCAGACCGAGGAACTCGCCCGTCGCATGGGTGCGCCGGCGCTGCGCATCTTCGACTGCACCGTCTACCTCAAGCTCGGCCCCGACGGCCGTTACGTCGCCGAAAGCGGACGCGCGAACTACGACACGGGACACATCCCGGGCGCGGCGTTCCTCGATCTGCAGGCCGAGCTGTCCGACAAGCGCTCGAAGCTGCGGTTCACCCTGCCGCCGCTCGACACGCTCACCAGAGCGTTCGCCGCCAAGGGCGTCGGCCACGGCACCTCCGTGGTGCTCTACAGCCATGCCACGCCGACCTGGGCAACCCGCGTCTGGTGGATGCTGCGCGCCATCGGCTTCGACGACGCGGCCATCCTCGATGGTGGTCTCGACAAATGGAAGGCAGAAGGGCGTCCGCTCACGACCGGGGAGACGATCCATCCGCCGGCCACGCTCACCCTGCGCGGCCGTCCCGGGATCTTCGTCGACAAGAAGGCAGTGATGGCCGCGATCGGCCAGGCCGGCACGCTTACCCTCAACGCGCTGAGCCACGACCAGCATACCGGCCGCGGCGGCGTGACCTACGGCCGTCCCGGGCGCATCGCGGGATCGTCGTGCGTGCCGGCAGCGAGCCTGTTCGGCCAAGACAAGACCTTGAAACCGATCGCCGACTTGCGCGCCGCCTTCGACGGTGTCGGCGCAGCGCCCGACAAGCGCGTGCTGGTCTATTGCGGCGGCGGCATCGCCGCTTCGCTCGATGCCTTCGTGCTGACGGCGCTGCTCGGCCACACCAATGTCGCGGTGTACGACAATTCCATGCAGGAATGGTCGAACGACCCCAAGCTGCCGATGGAAGTCGGCTGATCGATCCCATCCGAAGGAGAAAATGCCGTGCCCGCCTACATGATCGTCGAGGTCGAGACGACCGACGAAGCGCTGATGACCGAATACCGCAAGCATACGCCCGGCCTGGTCGCCAAGTTCGGCGGCAAGTTCATCGTGCGTGGCGGCAAGACCCGCACGCTCGAAGGCGGGTGGACGCCGCCGCGCATCGTCGTGCTCGAGTTCCCCGACATGGCGTCGGCCGAGAGGTTCTACGATTCGCCGGAATACAAGCCGGTGCTCGACATGCGGCTGCGCGCCGGCAAGTCCAGGGCGATCATCGTCGACGGACACAACGGCTGATGGCCGCATCGCCGTCGGAGCTGGCCGCCTATCGTTCGGTCGGCACGCTCTACAACGCGCTGATGACGGGGCTGGTCCTCGGGCTGATCACGCGCCGTGGCGAGGCGACGGCACGCGACTACGTGTTCCGCCACTTCCGCCGCCAGCATCTCGAGAAATTCCTGCCCGGGCTGCAGAAGCTCGGCCTGGCGGATCAGCCGAATGCGCCCGCGTGCGCGCTCTATCATTACCATTCCAACGCGCTGGGCGGCGTGAAGACCGGCTACCTGCGCGAGAGCGATTGCAAGGCGTGGGTGCGCTATCCGCCGCCGCGCTGGATCTGGCGCGGCACGGCGATCGCCGCCGTGCCCCGTTCGGTGTCCGCCGCCATGCTGCACGGCTGGCACGGCCACAACGGCGTGTCGCTCGGCAATCCCGGCCTGGGTTTCGTGTGCACCGGCATGACGGTCGACGGCATGCCGGGACTCGAAGGCTACTACTGCGACTACGGCCGGCCGATCGCCGAGGACGAGCGCGTGCGCTTCGCCTACGGCGCCGAGGAGATGCCCAGGGTCGACTGGCAGCGACAGCCGGCGCTCGAGACGGCGAGCTGGCCCGAGGAGCGTCGACAGCGCACCTTCCGCGCCTATGCGCTGGAATACCTGCGCACCATGCTGCCGACCCTGCAGGAGCTGCTGGGCGCGGCCGATGCGCAGCAGGAGCTCGGCCGCACGGCGCGCCTGGTCGGTCTGCAGTTCCACGAGGAGACCGCACGCGACATGGACCTGCCGACCGACGTCGAGCGCGGCGACCGCGCCAGCGCGCGCGACTTCGCGCGCTGGCTGACCGCCGTCCTGCGGGCCCAGGGCGAGGACGTCGCGACCCAGGAGAGCGGCGATGCCGTCGTCGTCACCCAGACCGGCTGGCGTGCCATCCGCGAGCTCACGCTGACAGACCCGTTGAAGGCGTTCGACGGCTACAACGAGCTGTGGCTCGGCGCTGCCGCCGCACACGACCGATTCCTCCAGGTACGAACGACACGACGGCTCGACGACAAGGGCTGGCACGTCGCCTGGACGATCGCGGGGCGATAGATGCCTTTCATGGCAGGAGCCGACACAACAACAGAAACCTCGTCCTGAGGAGCGCCCGAAAGGCGCGTCTCGAAGGATGGGCACCAAAGATGGTTTCTGTTGCCCATGCTTCGAGACGCCGCGCTTCGCACGGCTCCTCAGCATGAGGTTGGTTTGTTCTCGCGACCGCTACTCGCGGAGCAAGGCCCGCCTCACGGCCGCGAGGTAGCCGGCCGGCAGTCGATGTCCCTCGATCATGCCGTCGCCCAGCTGCCCGACAGGAAACCAGCGCGCCGCGAGATGCTCGGCGCTGAGGACGGCCTCTGCGTCCGTCACCAGGCGACAGGCAAAGGCCACGATGCGCACGAAGCGGCCGGGTAGCACCTCGAAAAGGTGCTCGCCCAAAGTGGCGCCGACCTCGACCGCGAGCCCGGTTTCCTCCTCGACCTCGCGGCGCAGCGCCGCGCGATGATCCTCCCCGGCATCCGGCCGCCCGCCCGGCAGGTCCCATTCGCCGCGGCCATTCAGCAGCAGGAGGACGCGGCCATCACGGATCAGCACGCCCTTGATCGAGATCGGTGGTTCATCCGAATGGGCTGCTTCGGTTGGCATGGCCGCATCCTAGCGCAGCTCGTCGCAAGGATGCCCGAGCGGATTTGAAGGCGGCGCTCAAGCTCTTCCGGACCGCGAGCGTCTCGCTCGCTCAAGCTTCATGAGCGAGCGAGACGCTCGCGGTCCGGAAGAGCTTGAGGATCGCGACCCTGGTGCCGCATCCGACATGCAAAAGGGCCGGGGATCGCTCCCCGGCCCTGCGCAATGTCCCGAGACGGCTGGACTTAGAAGTCCATGTCGCCGCCCATGCCGCCGCCCGGCGGCATCGGCGGGGCCTTCATCGCCGGCTTCTCGGCGACCATGGCTTCGGTCGTCACCAGCAGGCCGGCCACCGAGGCGGCGTCCTGCAGCGCGGTGCGCACGACCTTGACCGGATCGATGATGCCGGTCTTCACCATGTCGACATAGTCGCCCTTCTGGGCGTCGAAGCCGAAATTGGCGTCCTTCTGGTCGAGCATCTTGCCCGCGACCACCGCGCCGTCGAAGCCGGCGTTCTCGGCGATCTGGCGGACCGGCGACTGCAGTGCGCGACGCACGATCTCGACGCCGACCTTCTGGTCGTCGTTGGCCGTGCGCAGCTTGTCGAGCGCGCGGATGGCGTAGAGCAGAGCGGCGCCGCCGCCGGCGACCACGCCCTCCTCGACCGCCGCCTTGGTGGCGTGCATGGCGTCGTCAACGCGGTCCTTCTTCTCCTTGACCTCGACCTCGGTGGCGCCACCGACCTTGATGATCGCCACGCCGCCAGCCAGCTTGGCCAGGCGCTCCTGGAGCTTCTCGCGGTCGTAGTCGGAGGTGGTCTCCTCGATCTGGGCGCGGATCTGGGTGATGCGGCCCTCGAGGTCGACCTTCTTGCCCGATCCGTCGACGATCGTGGTGTTCTCCTTCTCGACGATGACCTTCTTGGCCTTGCCGAGCATGTCGAGCGTGACGTTCTCGAGCTTGATGCCGAGATCCTCGGAGATCAGCTGACCGCCGGTCAGGATCGCCATGTCCTCGAGCATCGCCTTGCGGCGATCACCGAAGCCCGGCGCCTTGACGGCAGCGATCTTGAGGCCGCCGCGCAGCTTGTTGACCACCAGGGTGGCCAGCGCCTCGCCCTCGACGTCCTCGGCGACGATCAGCAGCGGCTTGCCCGACTGCACCACCGCCTCGAGCACCGGCAGCATCGCCTGCAGGCCCGACAGCTTCTTCTCGAACAGCAGGATGTACGGCGA
>NZ_JBFWZI010000046.1:0-45583 GCF_050185545.1 Reyranella sp.
GGAGGTTCGTATGGCCGACGCACCCAACAGCTTCATGGACATGATCAAGAATCTGGGCGAGCAGCTCAAGGTCCCGTCGCTCGACATGTCGAAGATCGTGGAACATCACCAGAAGAACCTGGAGGCCATGACCAAGTCGTGGCAGGCGGTGGCTGGCGGGGCGACCGAGGTCGCCAAGAAGCAGCGCGAGATCTTCGACGAGGCGGTGAAAGACGTCACCACGATGGTTCAGCAGTACAAGCCCGCCGGCAGTCCCCAGGAGATCATGACCAAGCAGGCCGAATTCGCCAAGAAAGCGATGGAAGCTGCCATCACCAACACCCGAGACATCGCCGAGCTCGTGCAGAAGTCGAGCACCGAAGCCTTCCGGATCGTCCAGGAGCGGATGAAGGAGTCCTACGACGAGATCCGCGCCAGCGTGGAGAAGAGGTAAGGAATTCTTCTCCTCCCCCCTTCATACGGGGGAGGAAGAGCTACCCCCTTCGCCAGTCCGGATAGACTACGCTCTTCCAGCCCGAGCGGTCGAACTTCTTCCACCGGCCTTCCGGCTGGGCCAGGCGGTCGGCGATGGCGTAGACGGCGGCGGGATGATGGCCGAGGCCGCAATGACTGCCGTAAACCTCGATGTTCTCGACCTCGTCCCGCTCCTCGTTGACGCAGGTCTGCCAGGCGCAGATGCCGTCGGAGCGGCTGAAGATCGAGGTGGTCGGCACGGGCGGTGGATCGGCCAGCGCGCCGGCGATGTGGTTGTCGCGATCGTCGACACGTTGACCCGAGGCGAATTCGTAGACACGCCAGGCATTCGTCGCCTTGGGGCTGCCGGTGAAGGGGCTGCCGAGGCTGATCACGAGGCGTACCTTGTCGGGCAGGCGCTTGGCGAGCTGTCGCGCATAGATGCCGCCAAGGCTCCAGCCGACGAGGCTGAGCTTGCGGCCGCCGTGGCGGTCGTACAGCTCCTCGATGCGCTCCATCATCAACCGCTCGACACCCGGGCGCAGGCCGAGATTGCGGCCCTGATCCCAACCGTGGGCCGCGTAGCCCTGATTTTTCAGGAAGCTGCGCAGCGGCCGGGTCGACAGGTCGCTGGCGAGCAGGCCGGGAAAGACCAGCACCGGATGGCCGTCGCCGCGCGGCGTCGCGGCGAGCCACGGCCGCAACAGTATGAAGGCGCCGAGTTCCTGGACGGCGCGCCCCTCGAGCAGCAGGAGCGTCCGCGATGGGGGACTGAGCGCTTGGGCAGCGGCCGTCATATGATCTCCTCGTCGTCGTAATCAGACTCTCACATCTGGGTGTTCCACGGAAGCAGTTCAATTGCCGGGGGTGACTGCTCCAGGTTCCGCTGTCACGTCGAAGACATAGTTTGCACGGCAACGACGTCGCGCGCCGCGATCCAGTGTCCGGTCTGCCAAGATGGGCAGTTCAGATCAGAGCGAGGCACGCGAGCAGCCGGGCATTGCGAGAACGAACATTCCGTTCTCCAGGCGGCCTAGGCTACGTGCTGGTACCAGCGCGACTAATTGAACCGTCTGCAATCGGAGGTAGGAGAGGGACTGCCGACAAAACTATAGCATTGTCAAGGCGTTGTCGCTCAATTCTGACGAAGCGGTGCAGCGAACGGCTGAGCGATTCGACGGCTTTTCATTTGCCGTGCCCAAGGTTTCAGGGGACACTCCGAACGTTACTGGGGGCGTTCGTAAGGATGATTGTTTTCGAAGAATCGCACGGAGAAACCTGGACTATTCGCAGGGATCTCGCTCTCAGGATCGCGGGAACTCGTCCCGAAAACTACTACTACGGGCATCTGGCGGAACTCTTCCGCGAAGAGCTCGGCCTGGGTTCCACGGCGATGGTGAACTGGAACGCCGAAACAATAAAGAACGCCAAGTTCGTCATAATAGCCCATCCAGCCCGTGGCTCGGTGGAACCGAACGTTGGAGGAGAGTCGATCTTCTCCGATGTCGAGATCGCCTGTCTGGTCGAGTACGTCCGCAATGGAGGGGGGCTGCTCGTTATTGGCGAGTACAACATCGACATGTGGGAGAGCAACATCAACGGTGTCGTTCGGCCCTTGGGTTTGCAATTCAACAACGATTCGATTGCTCGTCCGCGTCCCGATCTGGAGTCCGTTCAGACCCGGCATTTTCCCCTCGTCGTTTCCTCCCAGCATGCGATATGCGACGACGTTTTCGAGATCACCTACCATCGCGGCTGTTCCCTCTCGCTGGCCCAGGACATCGACAGTGGCGTTGTTTCGCGCACCGTAATCTCGACGCCGGAAGGAGAATGCGTCTGTGCGGCGTCGACCGTTGGCAAAGGCCGTGTCGTGGCCATCGGGGATAGCGATCTCTTCTCGCTCGCCTATATCGGCCAGAGCGACAATGTTCGGCTGCTCCTCAATATCGCCAACTGGCTGTTACAACGGCCAAACAGGGATGTGGACAAAGGCAAGATCGCCGTCCTGCAGCGTGGCTCCGGTGTGTGGAACTTCCCGAAAGGTCGGGATCTTCGGGAGATCCCGGGCAACCATCTCTTTGGTCTGGAGATCGACAAGCCGGCATTCGACCGCGCAGTCGGCGGATTGCCCAATCCGTACGAGGCTCGCGAGGAGTTCCTGAGGGAGTGTGAATTTCGATTTCATACTCTGCCCGAGAAATTCCGGCGTGCGGTGATTGATTTCAAGCGCAACGGAAACGGCTTTGGAATACTGCACATCATGGGGCTTCCCCTCGATCCGGTGCTGCCTCCGACGCCGGGCAACAAGATTCCTCCAAGGCAAAAGGCGACGTTCTGGAGCGAAACCTGGCTGGGAATGGTCGGGCAGGCGCTCGGCGACCCGATAGGTTACAGCGTTCACCACGACGGAGAGATATTTCAGAACGTCTGCCCGATTGCCTCGGAGGAACGCGAGCCATCGGCCGGCAGTTCGAAAATATTCCTGGAGTGGCATACGGAGCAGGTGTTCCATCCGGAGCTTCCCGATTTTGTCGTGCTCCTGTGCCTGCGCAGCGACCACGAACAAAGTGCGATGACGGCGGTGGCCAGCGTCGCCAACGTTCTGGCGCATGTGCCCATATCGCTGCGGCAAATCCTGTTTCAACCGCGCTATCGAGCGGGGATCGACTATTCGTTCGGGGCAACGGGAAAGAGCCAGAGAGCCATCGGCGGCCCGAAGGTACCCTTGCTGTATGGCGGTGGCTACGATCCCTTCATGAAGTTCGATCTCGAGCAGACCCAGCCGATGGATCGCGATTCCGCGCGAGCCTTTACGCTGGTCAAGGAAACCGTGAAGCAGGTGTACAATTACGTAAAGCTCAACCCGGGAGAGATGCTCATTATCGACAATCGTCGGTCCATTCATGCGCGCTCGATATTCAATCCGCGCTATGATGGAACTGATCGGTGGCTTCAACGAATCTATGCGCGCCGCGATGTTGCGTCGATGGACGAGGAGAGGTATCGCAACGAACGAATAATCGACACGACCTTTTCCTTTGCCTAAGGGCTCGCGAGGACTGGCATGACCCCGACGATCGTGACGTATCCAGAAGGCGACGAGAGCGCTGCCTGCACGATCACGGCGCTGCCGGACCTGGTCGAGGGAGCGTGGTGCGTCGTGACGGATCGGACGCCCTTCCACCCCCTGGATCCGTGGTGGCCGGATCAGCCCGCCGATCGGGGAGAACTTGCCGTGGCCGGGAAGGCGAGAGTGCCTGTCGACACGGCCGTGCTCGTTGGCGTCGACGTGGCGAGTGGCGCCATGCGCCTCAATGCCGACAAGAGCATCAAGAGGGCCGATGCGGGTTGGCAGTGGAGTGTGGGGCACGTCGTCGGGCGGCAGGCCGTTCCAGAACTTCAAGCCGGGCAGTCGATCGAGCTGTTCGTGGATCACGCGTTTCGGAAGGCGATTGCTTGCGGGCACACGGGATGCCACGTGGCCGCCATCGCCCTCAATGCGGTAACGGCGAGCTATTGGGACAAGTCGATCCGTCTCGATTCCCTGGGCAATCCGGATACCGATCAGCAGCTGATCGACGAGTCCCGAATCGTCGAGTACGGCAGCGTCGATCGCTATCGCATCGGCAAGTCAGCCCGAAAGGCCGGCCTTGCCAGTGAGCGGTTCTGGGCCGATTTCGACGGTTTTGGCGCGGCGATCGAGCGGAGAGCCAATGAGATCATCGCTGACATTCGCCGGATCAGCGTCGAGCCCGTCGGAACCAGCTTTCGCGAGCGCAGGATGTGGAAGGCCAGCCTGGGGGATCGCACCTTGGAGATGCCGTGCGGCGGGGTGCATACCGCGGACCCGACAACGCTCCTGCCGATGTCGATCCGCCTGGAGCGGCTGGGCGCGGATGAATTCCAGATGAAGACCTTTGTCCCGGGGGCGTGATCTTGCTTGGTCGAAGCACCAAAGATTGATCTCACCCTGAGGAGCGTCTCGCAGGACTCCCTTTCTGTCGTCCCGAGCGCCGCGAAGGACCTCACCGCCATGTACCCCAAGTGTGCTTTGAACCTTCCGGCGATGAGATCCTTCGCTGCGCGCAGGATGACAAGAAGTGTATGCGCCCTCGGACAGGTCGCTCAGTCGCGGAGCATCGACTTCCCAAGCTCCTTTGCCGCATCGACGAGATAGTCGCCGAGCAGGGCGACATCGGGCACCGCCCGCCGATCTGCGGTCAGGCCGAAGTTCAGCGCATCCATGTAGCTCTGCACGGTGATGTTGAGAGCAGCGCCATGCGCCGGAATCGACACCGGATGAAGGGCCGTCACCTTGGCGCCGGCGCAATAGAGCGGCATGGGCGGACCGGGCACGTTGGAGATGGTGACATTCATCGGCATCGGCAGACGGTCGGCGAGCCCGCTGCGGCCGTAAACCAGCATGACGAGCTGCAGCAGGATCGGAGCTCCGACGAAAGCGAAATCCTGAGGAACGGCGTCGCGAAAAGTGCCGGCGAGCTGCTTGGACTCGGAGGAGGACTTCACGATCGCGCGCAGCCGTTCGGCCGGATCGGCGATATCGGTCGCGATCTGGCAGAGCATGCCGGAGACTTGGTTGTTCTGTCGCGTGTCGCCGGGCTCGCGCAGGCTGATCGGCACGCCGGCAATCAACGGCTTCTCCGGGAGCTGGCTCTTCTCCTGCAAATAGCGGCGCAGCGCGCCGGCGCAGATCGCCATGACCACGTCATTGAGCTTGGCGCCGCTTGCCTTGCCGATCGCCTTGGCGTCGCTGAGCGAGATCGTGCGCGCGGCGTAGCTGCGCTCGCGCGTGATGGTGGCATTGAACGGGGTCTTGGGGGCGTTCAGCGTCGGCAGCTGGCTGACCAGACTCTGCAGCGTGCTGAGCGCCTTCGGCGTCTCGCCGGGCCTGGCGAGGAAGGCGTTGGTCATCGCGTTGACGATGTCCGGTGCGGCCTGCCACAGGCGGGCCTGCTGGCGCATCATGTTGCTCATGATGTCGGTAACGCCCTTCAGCGGGTCGACTGCCGTGGGTGAGCTCGGCGCGGGCTTGGCCGTGGCCGGTCGGGGCGGTGGCGGCGCGACCTCGCGCGGCGTCGGTGTCACGTCGTAGAGAGCCTTGTTGATCGCCATGCCGGCGCCGCCGTCGATCGCGGCGTGGTGGACCTTCGAGTACAGAACGCCCTGGCCATTCTCCAGTCCGGAGATGACATAGAACTGCCAGAGCGGCCGGCTGCGGTCGAGCGTGTTGGCGTGCAGGCGCCCGATGACTTCCTCGAGCTGGGCCTCCGTCCCCGGTGCGGGCAGCGTCGTCTCGCGCAGGTGGTAGTCGAGGTCGATCTCGTCGGCATCGACCCAGCCCGGATGGTCGAGGTCGTAGAGCGACGGTGCGAGGCGCTTGGAGAAGATCGGAATGGTGTGGAGACGGCCTTCGAAGAACCGCCGGAAGTGCTGGTAGAAGCTGCCTTCGAAGGCTTCGGGGAGCTGGAAATAGGTGAGGCCCGCCACGTGCATGGGGGTCTCCGGCGTCTCGAGGTAGAGAAACGACGCATCAATGCCCGAAAGCTGCTGGTCCATGGCGTTCCTCCCGAAGGACGACCCAACGTCGGCCGGCCCGTCTTGCTTGATCGGAGCCTAATCTATTGATTAACAATGATAAACGAGATTTTTTCTCGCGCCGCACAAAATCATGTTGCAATGCAGCATGACCATCCCATATACGCCCCATCCGTAAGTCATTCAGCCGTTTTTCAACCTGAGCAGGAATCAACCATGACCACGACCAATGCCGCCATCGACAGCGTCATCGAGCACGCCAACGAAACCACCAAGGCCGCCGGCGAGCGCGTCCGCGAGCTGGCCCAGATCGGCGTCCGCAAGGCGACCGAGAGCTTCGAGCAGATCAACAAGGCCGCCCAGACGGCGTCGGCTGAGCTCAACACCCAATTCACCCAGGCGCGCGACGGTGCGACCCGGATCAGCCTGAAGGCCCTCGAGGTCGCCAAGGAAGATGCCGATGCCGGCTTCGCCGCGATGCGCGACCTGATCGCCGCCAAGACGCCGATCGAGGCGTTCGACATCACCGCCAGGTACTGGCGCGGCCGCCTCGAGACCCGCATCGCCCAGGCCCAGGATCTCGGCGCCTACATGCGCAAGGCCGCCGACGATGTCGTCCGCCCGGTCCAGGAGCGTATCGAGAAGTTCACCAAGGCCGTCGCCTGATCGCCCGTTTCAGCAGTGGCGTGTGTAGGGCCCGTCCGCAAGGACGGGCCTTTTTGATTGTTCAGGTCATGCTCCACCGGACCGCGGGCGTCCCGCCCGCTCATGATTCATCGGGCGGGACGCCCGCGGTCCACCGAAGAGCATGAGCGGGCGGAACGCCCGCGGTCCGGAAGAGCATGACCTCAGCGCTTCACGAACTCCGGCAGCTTGTGCGCCGTCACGGGCGGCGCCGGACCGTCGAACCGCTCGATCTCGACCAGGCAGGTCTGGGCGATGCAGCCCTGGCTGAGCTTGGAGGCGCCGATGTCGAGCGTGAGCGCGTTGGGATTGCCGTGCTTCTCCAGCGGCTCGTTCGAGCCGGCATCGGACGGGTCGAACCAAGCGCCGGTCGACAGCCGCACGACGCCGCGCCGGATCCGGTCTGAAACTCTTGCTGCCGACAGGCAGGCGCCGCGATCGTTGAACACGCGCACGAGGTCGCCCTCGGCGATGCCGCGGGCGGCGGCATCGGCAGGGTGGAGGGTGACCGGCTGGCGACCCTTGACCTTGGTGGCGTGCGCATGCGGGCTGTGGTCGAGCTGGCTGTGCAGCTTGTCGGCCGGCTGGTCCGACAGCATGTGCAAGGGATAGCGTTCGGCCTGCCTCGAGCCGAGCCATTCGGCGGGCTCCAGCCATACCGCGTGGCCGGGACAGTCGTCGTAACCGAACGATGCGATCGTCTCCGAGAAGATCTCGATCTTGCCCGACGGCGTACGCAGGGGATGCTTCGCGGGGTCGGCGCGAAAGCGCGCCAGCATCACCGGCTCGCGGTTCTCCCCCTCGGCCTCGGCGAGGCCGGCCTGCCAGAACGAGTCGAACGACGGGAGCGTCACGCCGACTTCGGCTGACCTGGCGCGCGACAGTCCGTAGAGATGTCTTAGCCAGGCCATGGTGTTGCGGCCTTCGGTGAAGGCATCGCCGGCGTCCAGGCGCCGCGCCAGCTCGGCGAAGATCGCGTAGTCGTCGCGCGCTTCGCCGACCGGCTCGCGCGCCTTCTTCATCGCGATCAGGAACGGCTCTCGGCTGCCGTATCCGATGTCGTCGCGCTCGAGGCTGGTCGTGGCCGGCAGCACGATGTCGGCCATGCGCGCCGCCGGCGTCCAGAACTGTTCGTGGAAGATGATGGTCTCGGGCTTGCGCCAGGCAACCCGCAGGCGATTCAGGTCCTGGTGATGATGGAAGGGATTTCCGCCTGCCCAGTAGACCAGCCGGATATCGGGATAGACGAGGGTCCGGCCGTTGTAGGGAATCTTGCCACCGGGCTCGAGCAGCATGTCGGTGAAGCGCGCCACCGGGATGAAGTCACTGACCGCGTTGGTGCCTTGCGGCAGCGTCGGCCCCGAGTACCGGGGATTCGCGCTGCCCATCAGGTTGGAGGGACCATAGCCGACGCCGAATCCGCCGCCCGGCAAGCCGATCTGGCCCAGCATGCAGGCCAGCGTCACCAGCGCCCAGAACGGCTGCTCGCCATGGTGACTGCGCTGCAGCGACCAGTTGATGCTGACCATCGTGCGGTTTGCGGCCATCTCCCGGGCAAGGCGGACGATGCGCGCTGCCGGGATGCCGGTGATCCCTTCCGCCCAGTCGGCGTCCTTGCCGGCGAGCGACGGCGCGAATCTCTCGAAGCCCACCGTGCAGCGATCGAGGAACTCGCGATCGTGCAGGTTCTCGGCCAGCAACGTGTGGCAGAGCCCCAGGATCAATGCGGTGTCGGTGTTGGGCCGGATGGCCAGCCATTCGACCTCGCCGCCGGTGTCGAGGTCGTCGGCGGTTGGCGTCACGTTCACGAACCGCACGCCGCTTTCGCGCAGACCGTAGAGGCCGCGCTTGACGCGATGGCGGGTGGCGCCGCCGGCGTTGATCTGGCTGTTCTTGTGCGGCACGCCGCCGAACGTGACGAACAGCCTGCAATGCTCGGCCAGCACGTCCCAGCTCGTGTGCAGGGACATCAGCTCGTCCATCGGCGCGACGATGTGCGGCATCAGCACGCGCGCCGCGCCGAGGCTGTAGGAATCCTGATGGCGCACGTAGCCGCCGATCGAATTGAGAAAGCGATGGACCTGGCTCTGCGCATGATGGAAGCGGCCAGCGCTCGACCAGCCGTACGATCCGCCGAAGATCGCCCGGTTGAACCAGATGCGCCTGACGCGGGCCAGCTCGCCGGCAACGAGATCGAGCGCCTCGTCCCACGGAATCTCGACGAATGGATCCTGCCCCCGCCGCTCCGGGTTGGCGCCCGGGCCCTTGTCGAGCCAGCTCCGGCGCACCGCCGGCCGGCGCACGCGCAGGCGGGTCACCTCGTCCGACAGCATGTGCAGGCCGATCGGAGAAGGGTCGGGATCGTTGGAGAAAGGATGGAGACGAACCGCCCTGCCGGCGTCGTCATACTCGACCTCGTAGACGCCCCAGTGGGCGGCCGTGAGGGTACGCTGATGGGTCATTGAGAGGAGGCGGCCTTTGCGATGGAGAGAAACTTGTCGACGTCGTCGAAGCTGGTGTCGAAGGCGGTGACGAGACGGAATGCGCGTTCCCCGGGACGGTCCGAAGGCCAGGGATGGTATTGCGCGCCGGCCTTCTGCAGCGCGTCGTGCACGCGAGTCGGCAGGATGACGAAGATTTCGTTGGCATTGACGGGATAGAGCAGCTGGGTGCCCTTGAGCGGCGTGAGACCGGCGACCAGCCGGCGGGCCGTGGCGTTGGCATGCTGGGCGTTGGCGAGCCACAGGCCATCCGTCAGGTAGGCTTCCAGCTGGGCCGACAGCAGCCGCATCTTCGACAATTGATGTCCACCCCGCGTGCGACGGAACAGGAATTCGCGTGCCAGGGCCGGATCGAAAAACACCACCGCTTCGGCGCTGAGGGCGCCATTCTTGGTCGCCCCGAAGCTCAGCACGTCGACGCCGGCCTGCCACGACAGCTCGGCGGCCGAGCAGCCGACGAACGCCAGGGCATTTGCGAACCTCGCGCCGTCCATGTGCAGCTTGAGACCGTGACGATGCGTGGAGGTGGCGATCGCGGCAATCTCGACCGGATCGTAGACCGTGCCGCACTCCGTGGCCTGGCTGATGCTGACGGCAGACGGCTGCGGATGGCGCACCACGCCGTACACCGGTTGCGCCAGGGCGTCCGCCAGCCGCCGTGAATCGAGCTTGCCGGCGGGACCGTCGATCGGGCGGAGCTGGGCGCCGCCGGTGAAGAACTCGGTTGCGTTGGCCTCGTCGCCCATGATGTGGGCTTGCGGGTGGCAGTAGATGGCGCCCCACGACGGCGTGCAGCAGGCGAGCGAGAGCACATTGGCGGCCGTGCCGGTGGCCACGGGGTAGGCGACCAGATCAGGCTTCTCGAAGAGCTCGCGCAGTCGACGCTCGAGCCGCAGGGTCCATTCGTCGGCCCCGTAGGAATGGGCACTGCCGCTCGAGAAGGCGGTCGACACGGCTTCTATGATGCTGGGATGCGCGCCGCTCTCGTTGTCGCTGCGAAAGTTCATGATTGTTCCTCGGGGCGGCGCGTCAGGGCCTCGATCCGGTTGCCGTCGGGGTCGCGCACAAAGGCGGCGTAGTAGTTGGTGATCGACAGGTGGTCGATCATCGTTAGCGGGCCACGCCCGGCGGGAAGTCGACGGTGCCGAGCAGCGTGCCATTGCGCGGGTCGACGATGTAGGCGGCGGAGGGGCCGCCTGGCGTCTCGACATGAACCACCAGGCGGTCGCCGGCCGCCGTCATCGACACCACCCGCGCACCTGACGGCAGGGCGATGCGTTCGCTGAAGACGCCGGAGGCTGGCGATCGTCCGGCGTTGGGCGTAGACATCCGGCGGGCGATCTCGGCCGCAATGACGATGAAGCCCGCCACGATCAGCAGGCCCATCACGATGACCAGCACTTTCAGCCAGAGCGGTGCGTAGGCCTGAGCAGGGGACGCCAAGAAAACTCCATGAGCGACGCCGGCCGCCACCTCGTGACCGTCGATGACAGCACCGCCGGCGAACGGCTCGACCGCGCCCTGGCGGTGGCCCTGCCGACCCTCACGCGCAGCCGCGTGAAGGCGCTGATCGAAAGCCGCCACGTGGCGCTGGCGGATGGCCCGACGATAGAAGAGCCCTCCCGCAAGGTCAAAACAGGCGAGCGATTTATCGTCGATGTGCCCGAGGCCGAGCCGGCCGAGCCGCGACCACAGGCGATCGATCTCGACATCCTGTTCGAGGACGACGACCTGGTGGTCCTGAACAAGCCGCCCGGCCTGGTTGTGCATCCGGCTCCAGGCAATCCGGACAACACGCTGGTCAATGCCCTGCTGGCTCATTGCGGGGCGAGCCTGTCGGGCATCGGAGGCGTTCGCCGGCCAGGGATCGTCCATCGGCTCGACAAGGACACGTCGGGCGTGATGGTGGTGGCCAAGAACGATGCGACCCATCACGGCCTGGCCGCGCTGTTCGCCCGGCACGACCTGACCCGGATCTATCGAGCGGTGGTATGGGGCGCGCCGCCGGCAAAGGCAGGCACCGTGGAGGCTGCGATCGGACGGCATCCGGTGGACCGCAAGCGCATGGCCGTGCGCCGGTCCGGGGGACGGGCCGCCCGGACCGACTACTGGGTCGAGCGCCGCTTTGGCCCCGCTCTTGCGCCCCTGGCCAGCCTGGTCGGGGCGAGGCTCTGGACAGGACGCACCCACCAGGTGCGTGTCCATCTCGCCCATCTCGGCTGCCCTGTCGTGGGCGACCCGGTTTATGGCCGACGATCCCGCAACGTGGCTGCGCCGCCCTCGTTGTCGGCATTCCAGCGTCAGGCCTTGCATGCCGCGGTGCTGGAATTCCGGCACCCACGGACCGGGAGGGAGATGAAGTTCGCCTCAGAAATGCCGCAAGACATGCAGAGGGTGGTGTCCGACCTGAACAGCGTTAAGTGATAAGCTTTAGTATCCGAGAGTATTAGTCGGATTTTCTTGACCAGCCGATCATCCGACTATTAGACTCAACTTTAGCAGTCGATGGGCGAGAGTGCTAAACGCTCGTTCATCTTTAGTCCTTGAAAGGGGGAGCCTCATGGGTGCTACCGCCAATCTTCCCGCCCTGCCGTCCTCGCTGACGCCCGAGGGCAACCTCAGCCGCTATCTGCAGGAGATCCGCAAATTTCCTCTGCTCGAGCCGCAGGAGGAGTTCATGCTCGCCAAGGCGTGGCGTGAACATGGGGATTCGAAGGCCGCCCACAAGCTGGTGACCAGCCATTTGCGCCTCGTGGCCAAGATCGCCATGGGCTATCGCGGCTACGGCCTGCCGGTCGCCGAGCTGATCTCCGAGGGCAATGTCGGCATGATGCAGGCGGTCAAGCGCTTCGACCCGGACCGCGGCTTCCGCTTGGCGACCTATGCCATGTGGTGGATCCGCGCCTCGATCCAGGAATACATCCTGCATAGCTGGTCGCTGGTGAAGATGGGCACTACGGCGGCGCAGAAGAAGCTGTTCTTCAACCTGCGCAAGCTCAAGGGCCAGATGCAGGCGATCGAGGAGGGCGACCTGTCTCCCGAGCAGGTCAGCAAGATCGCCACCCGCCTCGGCGTCCCCGAGGAGGAGGTGGTCAACATGAATCGCCGCCTGTCGGCGCCCGATTCCTCGCTCAATGCCCCGGTCAAGGCCGAGGGCGACATGGAATGGCAGGACTGGCTGGTGGACGACAGCCCCAACCAAGAGGCGCGGCTGGCGGAGAGCCAGGAACTCGGCCAGCGCAAGCACATGCTCGCTGCCGCCCTGAAGCAGCTGACCGACCGCGAGCGTCACATCATCGTCGAGCGCCGCCTGATCGACGAGCCAAAGACGCTGGAGGACCTGTCGTCCAAGTACGGCATCAGCCGCGAGCGGGTGCGCCAGATCGAGGTGCGCGCCTTCGACAAGCTGCAGAAGGCGATGAAGAACATGGTGGTCGAGGCGGCCACCCAGTCCTCGACGCGGCGCCTCGGCAAGGCGGCCGCCGCTCAGCCGGCCTAGGACTGGGCCAGGGCTCGATAGCCGATCCGCCGGAAGAAGCGGTCGATCTCGGCTGCCGCCCGATCCGGCGTCTCGTAGTGAACGAAGTGGCCGGCATCCTCCGCGATGCCGGCCTCGACGTTTTCGAAGTACTCTCCGACCACGTCGATCCAGTCGCAGCGCAGCACCGGGTCGTGGCGGCCCCACAGGACGCGGGCCGGTTGCCCGATCCTCGGCGGCTTGGGGGCCGTGCCAGCCATCACGGCGAGGCGGCCGGCGTTCTGCGAGACGTACCAGTTGAAGCCGCCCTGCAGGTTGCCCGGCCGCATGAAATTGTCGACCCAGCGCTCCAGCACGCCGTCGAAGGCGGTCTTATCGTGCGCCCAGTGCTTCAGGAAATGGCCGATATAGGCCCGGCAGGCGCCGCGTGACGCGCCGACGAGGGCCGGGGCGAACGGCATCTGGTGGAAGGTCTGGTACCAGATCTCGTTGATCTGTCGCGGCTCGCGAAAGCGAGCGCCGACGCCGTGGGTGGCGCAGTTGAAGAAGAACAGCCCGGCCACCCGATCGGGGTGGTCGAGGGCGAGGCGCTGCATGACGAAGGCGCCGACATCGTGACCGACGAAGCCCGCCTGGGCGATGCCGAGCCTGTCCATCAGGACTGCGATGTCGTCGGCCAGGACATCGGCGCCCGCCTGGTCGGTACGCCCCGGCATCGGATTGCCGCTTTCGCCGAAGCCCCTGAAGTCGGGCGCGATCAGGCGGTAGCGATTGCCGAGACGATCGAACATCGGCTCCCAGGTGGCCCAGAACTCCGGCCAGCCGTGCAACAGGAGGAGGGGTGGTCCGTCGCCGCGCTGGACGACGTGCGTCGCGAAACCGCGAGTCTCGACGAAGGTGTGTGTGATGTCCTGCATGACTAGACTGTCTCACAACGAGCAGGAGGAGCCCATGGCAGACGCCATCCTTTACGAGGTGCCGGGCGCCGGCATCGCGCGCATCATCCTCAACCGGCCGGAAACAAGGAACGCGCAGGACACGGCCTTCCTGTATGCGCTGAACGAAGCGTTCGACCGGGCGGCGCACGACGACGCGGTGAAGGTCATCGTGCTGTCGGCCAACGGGCCGCACTTCTCGTCGGGCCACGACCTGCGCGAGGCCGACGGCCACGGCAACATGCGCAAGCACGAGACGGTGGGCACGTGGTCGGGCTTCGGCAAGGCCGGTGCGGAGGCCCAGTACGCCCGCGAGCAGGAGATCTACATCGGCTTCTGCGAGCGCTGGCGCAACATCCCCAAGCCGACGATGGCGCTGGTGCAGGGCAAGGTGATCGCCGGCGGTCTGATGCTGATATGGCCGTGCGACCTGATCGTTGCTTCCGAGGACGCCGAGTTCCTCGACCACACGGTCGCCATGGGCGTGGGCGGGGCGGAGTTCTTCGCCCATCCCTGGGAGATGGGCGTGCGCAAGGCCAAGGAATTCCTGTTCACTGCCGACTGGATCAGCGCGGCGGAGGCGCATCGCCTGGGCATGGTCAACCACGTGGTGCCGCGCGCCGAGCTGGAGACCTTCGGTCTGGCGATGGCCGAGCGGATCGCCAGCAAGCCGCTGTTCGCGCTGAAGCTCGTCAAGCAGGCGGTGAACGCCGCGCAGGACGCCCAAGGCCGCGTCAGCGCCATGCAGACCTCGTTCGCCCTCCATCATCTGGCGCACGCGCACAACATGCTGGCCCACGGCCGGCTCATCGACCCGACCGGCCTGATGCCGGCGATCAAGAAGCGCGAGCAGGCGGCGGAGTGATTTTCAAATCCTCCCCAGCTTCGCTGGGGAGGTGTCGACGTAATCGCCGACGGAGGGGCATGGTCTTCCTTGGACCGCGGGCGTCCGCCCGCTCATGCTCATGAACCATGAGCGGGCGGGACGCTCGCGGTCCGGAAGAGCATGACGCCAAGCTCCCGCCCCAAGCCTGCTTGAGGCCGGCATGAGCAGTTCTCGGCGATTGGCGGCATCAGGTCTCATGACGCCTGCTGGTCGATCCGGTATTTTGCCGGCACCATGAACGCCCAGAACATCGCCATTGTCGGCGCCACCGGCGCGGTTGGAGTAGAGATCCTCCGCGTCCTCGAGCGACGGAACTTTCCCGTCGCTTCCCTCCGGCTGCTTGCATCCCCGCGTTCGGTCGGCAAAACCCTCGAGTTCAGGGGTAAGGCCCACCCGGTCGAGGAACTGACGGCCGCCGCGTTCAAAGGGATCGACATCGCCTTCTTCAGCGCCGGCGCCACCCGGTCGCGCGAGTTCGTGCCGGCGGCCAAGGCGGCCGGCGCCGTCGTGGTCGACAACTCGTCGGCCTTCCGCATGGATCCCGCCGTGCCGTTGGTCGTGCCCGAGGTGAACCCGGGCGACCTCGCCCATCATGGTGGCGTGATCGCCAACCCCAACTGCACTGCCGCCATCCTGGCGACGGCGGTCTGGCCGATCCATCAGGCGGCCGGCATCCGCAAGATCGTGGTGGCGACCTATCAATCGGCCTCGGGCGCCGGCGCCCAGGCCATGCAGGAGCTCGAGGACCAGGTGCGCGACTACGCGGCGGGCAGGCAGATCGGGCGCAAGGTGTTTCCGCACCAGATCGCCTTCAACCTGTTCTCGCACAACACCAGGATCGGCGAGAACGGCTACAATGAAGAAGAGAACAAGGTCATCGAGGAGATGCGGAAGATGTTCCATATGCCGCATCTGCCGATCGTGCCGACCTGCATCCGCGTGCCGGTGCTGCGCGCGCACTCCGAAGCCATTACGCTCGAGCTCGACAAGCCGCTGTCGCCCGCCGAGGCGCGCGACATCCTGGCGCGAGCACCCGGCGTCAAGCTGGTCGACGACCCGGCCGCCAACCACTTCCCCATGCCGCTCGAGGCGAGCGGCGATCTCGACGTCCATGTCGGGCGCATCCGGCGCGATCTCTCCAACCCCAACGGCCTGGTTCTGTTCGTGGCGGGCGACCAGCTGCTCAAGGGAGCGGCCTGGAACGCCGTCCAGATCGCCGAGGAGCTCGCCAAGCCCAAGGCGATGGCGGCGGAATAGCGCCAATTCCCAAGTCGGCCAGGCAAATTTCGCTTGGCCGATCCTCGGTGCGAGGAATCGAGACAGGAGACGCAGGCTCTCTATAGTTCCCGGTCGAATAACCGAGGAACCGCCATGTCGAGCCGCGTACCGCCCCCGTCCACCAGCAGTGTCGGCAATGGCGCGCTGCTCGCGAGCCCCGTCGAACGGGCGCGCGCTGTGCAGGCAATTCTCGACGCGCATGGGCCCGAGATGGACCGCCAGCGAGAGCTGACGCCGGAGGTCGTGGACGCGCTGGCCGAACAGGATCTGCTGCGCATGCTTCTGCCGCGCAGCATGGGCGGGCAGGAAGTCGACCTGGTCGACTACTGCAAGGCCAACGAGGCGATTGCCTGGGCCGATGCCAGCACCGGCTGGTTCGTCAACCAGTCCAACGTCTCGGCGGCCTCCTCGGCGGCGGCGATGCCCCACGAGGCGGCGGCGAAGATCTTTGCCGGCTCGCGGGCCGGCCTGGCGTGGGGCGCCCGGCACAACAACAGCACCGCGATCCGGGTCGAGGGCGGCTACCGCCTGACCGGCACATGGAGCTTCGCCAGCGGCGGCCGGCATACGACCTGGCTCGGCGCGCACAGCGCCGTGCAGAATCCCGACGGCACGCCGCACATGCGCTACGGCAGACCGGACGACCGCAGCTTCCTGTTCCTGCGCTCCGAGGCAAAGATCATCGACGACTGGCAGGTGCTCGGCCTGCGCGGCACCGGCAGCGACAGCTATTCGGTGACCGACCTTTTCGTGCCCGATGCGCATGCCCCGGCGCGCGACATCGCCGAAGAGCGGCGCGAGCACGGGCCGATCTATCCGATCGGCTCGACGCTCCTTTATGCCTGCGGCTTCTGCAGCGTCACCATCGGCGTGGCCCGGCGGATGCTCGACACCTACATCGAGCTGGCACGCGGCCGCCACAGCCGGGCCTCTGTCCAGGCGATGGCCAGGAACCATGCCGTTCAGCGCGAGGTCGGCCTGCTCGAGGCCCGGCTTTCCTCGGTCCGCGCCTTCCTTCACGAGGCGGCAGGCCAGGCCTATGCGGCGTCGGCGGCCGGCACCCTCGATCTCGACCGGCGCATGCGCCTGCGGCTCGCCACGACGCACGGCATGAACGAGGCGACGGAGGTGTCGATCGCCTGCTATCGCGGCGCCGGCACGGCGGCGATCATGAATTCCGCGCCGTTCGAGCGGCGCCTGCGCGACGCGGTGAGCGCCAGCCAGCACCTCCAGGCGATGCTGCCCATGGTCGAGATGGTCGGTCGCCATCTGATCGGTACGGAGAACGTCGTCCAGTTCGTATAACGGGGTCCGGCCAGTTGGACACCTTGAGCCGCGTCACGATCGGCACGGAGAACGTGGTCCAGTTCGTATAACGGCTTTTTTTTGGCCGTCGGCGCGAAGATTTCTTCAGGCGGGCTGCGTCTGATCCTTGGTTCCGGTCGGCACTCCTGTCAAACTCCGTGGTGCTGTCGATGGGCGCTGTGGCCTGTCGGGGAAACCGCCGGCTCTAGAGGGGAGCGGGACCCGCGCTTGCATTGGGGGAATAGGATGATCCGAACGTTTGCTGCTGCCGTCGTGGGCCTCGTTCTGGGTGCCCAGGCGGCATGGGCCGATTTGATTCCCGGCTCCAAGAACAACATTGCCGGCTGGGATATCGGTGCGTACACGCGCGGCAACAAGTTTTCCCATTGCGCGATGTCGACGCTCTATCGCAGCGGCATCACCATGGTGTTCTCCGTCTCCGGCGACTACACGTGGCGCGTCGGCTGGGCACATGACTCGTGGCAGTTCAGCAAGGGGCAGAGCGTGCCGGTCGACATCTACGTCGACAATGTCGGGCCGATTTCCTTGCGTGCCAACGCGGTCACGGAGAAGCTGGCCCTGGCCGAGCTGCCGCCCAAGGCCGCCCTTTTCCACCTGTTGCGGCGCGGCAACCGGATGACGGTCCGGGCCGGCGGCACCAACTACGCCTTCAATCTGGACGGCACCTATGCCGCGCTCACCGAGACGCTGGCCTGCGCCGAACGCTACGAGGCAATCGCCTCGTCGTCGCCGACGTCGCCCATGCCCCGGCAGCAGACCGCGCCGCCGCCGCAACCCGAGCGGAACGCCCGCGGCAGCACGGCCGAGGAGCGACTCGAGGCGACCAAGATCGTCGCCAACATCCTGTCGCACGGCGAGCTGAGCAATTTCCGCATCCTGACCGCGCGGGAAATCGCCGAAATGAAGTCGAGCTACCTGTCGAGCTCCGACGTCGTGTGGCGCGGCGAAGGCGTCATCGGCACGCTGCGCATCATCGCCTCGTCGGCAAATGCCTCGGCGCGGCAGATCGCGGCGGCGGTCGTGTCCGACGACACCAAGAACTGCAAGGGGCAATCGGTCTCGGGCTCGACCAAGGACGTGAAGAACCCCGAGGTCGTGCGCGTCTTCACCGGCTGCCAGGACGGCGACGCCGCCTACCAATTCTACTACACGATCGTGCCGCTCGACGATGGCGCGTTCTACCTGTTCGCCACGGCGTCCAAGGCCGCCACCGGCGGCAAGAGCGAAGGCGCCAAGGTCGAGGCCATGCTGCGGGACGCCGTGTTCGACGTGATGGGGCGGTAGCAGACTGACTCATCGTCTTCCGGACCGCGGGCGCTGGGAGCGCGCCACTCCGATGGCGCTCATGGGATGTGTAGTCATCAAGAAGAGCGCCATCGGAGTGGCGCGCTCCCAGCCCATGACTCGTTCTTTCGGCAAAGTTTAGCGCCCTATGAGTGGCGCGCCCCCAGCGCTCGCGGTCCCGAAGAGCATGACGCTGTTCGGGAATCAGCCGTCGCGGACCCGTCACCCCGTCGGCGCGCCACCGGCGGGCAGGGCCTGGGCGACTTCTATCGCCTCGCTCGCGTCGGCGTAGATCTCCTCGCGGATGACCCGCTCGGTGACCTCGTCGAGGAAGACGCGCAGCGCGCGGTTGAGCTCGGTGAACTCGGGCCACAGCACTTGGTCGATGAAGCCGCGTGGGACCCGCAGCACCACGGTCGTGAGACGCTGACGGCGATAGCGGTAGGGCTTGAGGCCGTAGCGCCGGCAAAGCGCGACGAACAGCCGGCGCGACCATTGATCGGGCATCGAAAACTGCATCTCGATCGGCGTATCGCGCCGTTCGAGCTCTGCCAGCCGCGCCTGAACGCGCGTCCGTGCGGCATCCGCAGCCATGCGCTCGCCGGCCGTTCCGGCGCCGGCGAACAAGGCTTCGATCTTGCGCAGACGGTCGCGCAGCTCGGCTTCGTTCGTCATCGTGCCGTCAGCTCCTGATCATCACCTCGATCAGGCTCGGGCCATCCTTCCTGGCGAGCGCCGTGTCGAGCGCCGCATCGAAGCCCGCGACGGTGTCGACGCGCTCGGCACTGACGCCGAAGCCCCGGGCGATCTGCGTCACGTTCATCTTCGGGTCCTTGAAGTCCATGCCGATCGGCTTGTCGTTGCCGTGGAACAGCTTCAGGCGGTTCTTGAGGATCTGATAGCCCTCGTTGTTGGCGATCACGAAGATCACCGGCAGCTTCTGGTTGGCCGCGCTCCACAGCGCCGTGATCGAGTACATGGCGCTGCCGTCGCCGATCACGGCAATCACGCGCCGCCTGGGCAGCGCGATCTGGACGCCGACCGCCGCGGCGATGCCCCAGCCGATGCCGCCGCTGACATTGCCGAAGAAGCTGTTGCGGTCGCGGAACGGGAAGTACATCGGCAGGGTCGCGGCGGCGGTGATGCCCTCGTCGACGATGACCGCGTCGTCGGGCAGCTTCTCGCAGAGCCGCATCATCGCCCACTCGGCGGCCAGCGGCTTCTCGGTCGGGGCGGCGAGCCTGGCCTTGCGGTTGGCGCGCTGGGCGCTCCAGTTGCGCTTGGCGATCTCGGCCATCGCCGTCTTGGCGCGCGCTTCGAGAGCGCTGCCGCCCAGCTTCCTCAGGAGCGGCACCAGGGCCTTCAGCGTCTCCTTCACGTCGGCGCGGAGCGCGATCTCGGCCGGAAAGTTCTTGCCCATCTCCCAGTCGCGCAGCCCGATCATCGCCACGGCCGTGGTCTCGGGCAGCGGCTCGATGGCGCTCCACACCGACATCTTGAGCACGTCGGAGCCGACGCACAGCATGAGGTCGAACTCGCCGAGCACGCCGCGCACGTATTTCTGGTCGCGATTCAGCGCGCCGAGATAGGCCGGATGCTTGGACCGGAAGTGCGCGCCCCAGGCCACGGTCTGCTGCAGCACCGGCGCGCCCAGCGCCTCGGCCAGCGCCTCCGCCTCGGCGAAGGCGTCCGACGTGGCGATCTCGTGCCCGGCCAGGATGACGGGCTTCTTGGCCGACAGCAGGCGCCGGGCGAGGTGCTCGAGCGCGCCGTCGCTCGGGCGCACGGCCGTGTCGACTCGCGTCGGTGCGCCCATGTCGACCGCGGCTTCGTTGTTCAGGATGTCGCCGGGCAGGGAGATGAACACCGGCCCGGTCGGCGCCGTGGTCGCGACCTTGGCAGCGCGCCGAATGATGCGCGGCAGGTCCTCGATGCGGTTGACCTCGGTGGCCCACTTCACGACCGGCTGGGCGATCGGCACCAGGGGGGCGTACAGCAGGGGCTCGGTGAGGCCGTGGCCCTGCTCCTGCTGGCCGGCAGTCACGATCATCGGCGTGCCCGACATCAGGGCGGTGTAGATCGAGCCGATGGCGTTGCCGAGACCGGGCGCCACGTGGACGTTGCACGACACCAGCTTGCCCGAGGCACGGGCGTAGCCGTCGGCCATGGCGATGACCACGGCCTCCTGCAGCCCCAGCACGTAGCCCATCTCGGGCGCCGAGGAGAGCGCGTGCATGATCGGCAGCTCGGTCGTGCCGGGGTTGCCGAACATCTTGCTTACGCCCTCGTCCTGGAGCACGCGCATGAAGGCGTCGCGGCCGGTGATGGTGTTGGTGACTCGGCTGTCAGGCATCGGATGTGTTCCTCCCTGGCGGCAGGGTAGCCTGCCGCGAAGAGGCATGAAATGATCGGCTCACCGCGATGCGAAAAGAAGATCTCGAATCGAAGATGACGACACTGCCGTGCTGGCACGGGCCGGTGTCGTTCGAGCCGCTGAAGGGCGGGCTGACCAACATTTCCTACGTCGTCACCGACCGGGACGAAAAATTCGTCGTGCGCTTTGGCGCCGACATTCCGGTGCATCACGTCTTTCGCGAGCGCGAGCGGGCCGCGTCGGTCGCCGCGTTCGAGGCCGGCCTGTCCCCGGAGATCGTCCATGGCGGGGCAGGCGTCACGGTGATGCGATTCATCGACGGCCGCACCTTCGAGGAGGCCGACCTGCGCGCCAATGTCGGCCGGCTGGCCGCCCTGCTGAAGGAAACGCACACGCGGGTCGGCAGGCTGGTGCGCGGGCCGGCCGGCGCCTTCTGGGTGTTCCATGTCATACGCGACTACGTGCACCTGCTCGGGGCAGACCGGCGCTACATCGACTGGGCCAACCGGCTGGAGCAGGCCCAGGTGCCGCTGCCGATCGTGTTCGGTCACCATGATCTGCTGCCCGGCAACCTGATGGACGACGGCACGCGGCTGTGGCTGATCGATTGGGAGTACGGCGCCTTCGGCACCGCCCTGTTCGATCTCGCCAACCTCTCGTCCAACGGCGATTTCGGTCCAGCCGAGGATGCGGCGCTGCTCGAGAAATATTTCGGCACCGTTGACGCGCCGCTGCGCCGCGCCTTCGCCGCCATGAAAGCCGCCAGCGCGCTGCGCGAGGCGCTATGGGCCATGACGTCCGACGTTCACCTGCGGACCGAGGGCGTCGACTACCAGTCGCACGCCCGCACCTATCTCGCCCGCTTCGACGCGGCGACGGCAGGTCTGGATATTGGCTGAGCACGCGTGGCCTGCGGCAATTGTACCAAGAGCGGCGAAGGCGCAGCCATGGTCGGCCATCATGACCGGGCTGGCCTGCTCGAGGATGCGCCGTCGAAGTCCTGGAATGCCGCGCATCCGTCGCGCGGCTGCCGTCCCGATGCGCCGAAGAGCAGCGGCGGCGCTGGCCTGCTCTACTGCTTCGCCGCGAACTGACAGCTCGCCTCCGCCGGGGGCATCTCCCGTTCGCGCCCCGGAACGGCGACGGGGCAGCGCAGGCAATCGCCATGGCATCGGAGTATCCTCCCGGAAAGCTTTCATCCGGGAGGATCGCCATGGACGGATCGAGGCAGGCCGCTGCGGTCGACTACGGCAGTGAGGAAGCTGCCATGCGGGTCTATCTGCGCGAGGGCGAGCAGCGGGCGGCGACGCTGGGCAACCGCGGCCCGATCCGCTTCATGCCGGACGGCGCGCTTCATCCCGACATTCGCGAAGCCTACTGGCGCTGCGGCTTCTATGTCTTCGAAGGCGTGCTGAAGGCCGACGAACTCGGCGACCTCGAGCGCGATCTGCACGACATCCTCGATCGCCTGCCCGCCGAGCGCGGTGCGGCTCTCGACGCCAAGGGCCGGCCCGCGCTGGCCGCCGACTGCACGGCGCCCACGCTGCTCTGGTCCAAGCCGCTTGGCGATCCGTTCGGCGGCACGACGCTCGCCAACGGCCGTCATCCGGTGAAGATGTTCGAGCCCAAGGCGGCCGACGATGCGCCCGGGGAGGTCGTCTACCTGATCCTGGGGTCGCTGCAATTCTCCGAGGCGGCGCTGCGCGTCTACGGCCATCCGCAGCTGCTCGCCGTCGCCGCGGCGATCAACGGTCCGGACTTCACGCCGTTCAACGAGGCGCTGTTCATCAAGGAGCCGGGCCGCGGCGCCTCGGTGGCCTGGCACCAGGACGGCGTCACGCACTGGGACAGCCCGTCGTGGGACGAGGGCTCGCACGGCTTCAACTTCATGGGCCAGCTCTACGGCTGCACGGCGGCCAACGGCGTATGGGTGGTGCCGGGCTCGCACAAGCGCGGCCGGATCGACATCCGCGCGCTGGTCGACGCGGCAGGCAGCGAGCGGCTGCCCGATGCCGTGCCGATCATCGCCCGGCCGGGCGACGTCGCCATCACCAACCGCCAGGCGCTGCACGGTTCGTTCGCCAACACCAGCCGCGACTGGCGCGTCACCGTGAACATGGGCTTCCATCGCCGGCGGTCGGTGCTGGGCGTTCACGGCGGCGGCGTGCACAACAAGGCCGCGGTCTACGACGAGGCGCGCATCCGCGAGCGCGCCCGTCTGATCGGCTACGCCATCGACGCGCGCCGCCAGCGCTTTCCCGACGAGACGCCGTTCGTCTATCAGCCGCATGCCGAGGCCGGCCTCGGCTATCGCTGGGACGCCGCGGCCAAGGCGGACATCAAGGACTACAACCTGCTCGATCTCAGCATTTGAATCATGTCATTTGGACCGCGGGCGTCCCGCCCGCGCAAGATGATGAGCGGGCGGGACGCCCGCGGTCCAAAAGAGATCCCGTCTGCCGGCGCAAGACTCCGACGCCCCGGGAGGAGAACGGCGTCAATCCCGGAACGGGTCCGTCATCAGGATCGTGTCCTCGCGCTCGGGGCTGGTGCTGAGCAGGGCCACGGGGCAGCCCACCAGCTCCTCGACGCGGCGCACGTACTTGATGCAGGTCGCCGGCAGCTCGGCGAAGGAGCGGGCGCCGCGCGTGCTCTGGCCCCAGCCTTCGAAGGTCTCCCAGATCGGCTGCAGCTTGGCCTGCGCGCCCATCGTGAACGGGAAGCGTTCGATGCGCCTGCCGTCGAGCTCATAGCCGACGCAGACCTTGATCTCCTCGAGGCCGTCGAGCACGTCGAGCTTGGTGAGCGCGATGCCGTCGATGCCGTTCAGCTTCACCGCCTGGCGCACCATCACCGCGTCGAACCAGCCGCAGCGCCGGCGCCGGCCGGTGTTGGTGCCGAACTCGTTGCCGCGATCGCCCAGCATCTGGCCGATCGAATCCTTGAGCTCGGTCGGGAAGGGGCCGTCGCCGACGCGCGTCGTGTAGGCCTTGGCGATGCCCAGAACGTAGCCGACCGCGCCGTTGCCCATGCCACTGCCGATCATCGCCTGCGCCGCCACGGTGTTGGACGAGGTAACGAAAGGGTAGGTGCCGTGATCGATGTCGAGCATGGTGGCCTGCGCGCCCTCGAACAGGATGCGCTTGCCGGCGGCGCGCAAGCCATCGAGCCGCTCCCACACATCCTCGGCGAAGGGCAGCAGTCTCGGCGCCAGGTCGAGCAGGTCGGCGAGCAGCGCCCTGGGATCGATCGTCGGCCGGCCGAGCCCCTGGCGCAGCGCGTTGTGATGGGCGAGCAGGGTCTCGACCTTGCGCGCGAGAACGTCCGGCTCGGCGAGGTCGCCGACGCGGATGGCGCGGCGGCCGACCTTGTCCTCGTAGGCCGGGCCGATGCCGCGGCGCGTCGTGCCGATCTTGATGGTGCCCGGCACGTCCTCGCGCCAGCCGTCGAGATCGCGATGCAGCGGCAGGATCAGCACGGCGTGGTTGGCGATCTTGAGGTTGTCCGGCGTCACCTCGACGCCCTGGCCGCTCACCTTCTTCACTTCCTCGAGGAAATGCCAGGGATCGACCACGACGCCGTTGCCGATGATCGAAAGCTTGCCGGGCCGAACCACTCCCGAGGGCAGCAGGGCAAGCTTGTAAACCTGGTTGCCGATGACGAGCGTATGGCCGGCATTGTGACCGCCCTGGAAACGCACCACGACCTCGGCGCGCTCGCTCAGCCAGTCGACGATCTTGCCCTTGCCCTCGTCGCCCCACTGGGCGCCGATCACTGCCACGTTGGCCATTTGCTCTGTCCTGATGGAGGTGTTCAGACACGAAAAACGCCTCCCCAGGGCAACCATCATCGGCGCGCCCGGAGAGGCGTGGCGTTCGATAGCACGCTCACCCAGGAGTGGCGAGTCAGGAACGCTCGCGTTTTCCTCCCCAGCGTCCTCGCTGGGGAGGTGTCCACGTCTTCGCGGACGGTGGGGTTACAAATCTTGGACCGCGGGCGTCCCGCCCGCTCATGTTCGTGAACTGAGCGGGCGGGACTCCCGCGGTCCGGAAGATCTTGACCCCTCCGTCGCCGTAAGACGGCGACACCTCCCCCGCGAAGACGCCGGGGAGGGCAAGAAGGGTCACAGCGGAACCGCCTCGTTGTCGATCAGGGCGTGGCTGCAGCGCAGGCGCCTGGCTTCGGCACGTGGCTCGGCGCCGGCCGTTACGGCGCGCACCACGGCGTAGCCCTTGGCTTGCCAGGGTGCGGCGTCACGCCACGGCGTGCCGAGCGGCAGGAACAGGCGCGGCCGCTCCGGCGTCGCCCGGGAAGCGGCCAGCACGGCATCCATGTAGAGCGTGAAGCCGGTCGCGGCCTCGCTGACGCCGTCCTCTGGATAACCCGCGGAGTAGCGCCCGCCGCTCGCCAGGCTCTGGCGACCGTCCAGGGCAAACACCGAGAACGACACGCCGGTCTGATATTCGAGCCCGCGATACTCGACCGGGTCGATGGTCATCGGCAGGTCCTCGTCGGCGGCGCGCACCAGGGCCACCACCTCGGCCAGGCGGGACGCCTCGGCGGCGCCCGCCGCCGGCAGCGCCAGCGCCTTCAGCCTGGCGATGCCTTCCTCGGCCGGGCCGGCCGCGCGCAGCAGCCCGACCAGGAGGTCGCCGACTTCGCGCCGGCTGGCCAGCACCTTGGCGATGCCGCCTTCGTCCTTGCGGTCGAGCGCCCGGCGCGCCCGGCGCAGCGTTTCCGCCGGCAGGCCGAGGCCGGCGCCCACGGCAGCTACCAGGGTCGGCAGGTTGAGGTCGACCGACAGCCGGGCGACGCCGATGGCGCGGAGCGCGTCGACCGCCAGGAGAACGGCCTCGGCGTCGGCCTCGGCTGAATCGACGCCGATCAGCTCGGTGCCGACCTGGGCGAACTGGCGCTCGGGCTTCAGCGCATTGCCGCGCACCCGGATGACGTTGCCGCCATAGGACAGGCGCAAGGGCCGCGGCTCGTGCTTCAGCCGGGTCACGGCGATGCGAGCCACCTGCACCGTCATGTCCGGGCGCACCCCCATCATGCGCTGCGACACCGGGTCCATCAGCCGGAAGGTCTGCGAGGCCAGCGCCGCCCCGGGCCCGCCCAGCAGCGATTCCTCGAACTCGACGAGGGGTGGCTTGACCCGCTCGTAGCCGTAGGCGGCAAAGCGCTCGATGGCGATGTCGACGGCATCGGTCTCGCGTGCCGCGTCGGGCGGCAGCAGGTCGGCCAGCCCGGCCGGCAGCAGCCCGCGATGGTCGTTGTCGTTGGCGGTCATGGGCCCGGTTGATAGCCGATTGGCGGGGAAAAATCCCGATTCAACCCTCGTCCCCAAGGTCATCGCTGGGAAGGTGCCCCGCCATACGGGCCTTCGCCGCCGAAGCGGCTTCGGCCGCGCAGGCGAGGCGGAGGGGTCATGGTCTTTTGGACCGCGGGCGTCCCGCCCGCTCATGATCATGAGCGGCGCATATGAATGCGCCGGGCGGGCGGGACGCCCGCGGTCCGCATGATTCATGACCCCTACGTCGCCGAAGACGGCGACACCTCCCCGGCTACGCCGGGGAGGAGAACCAGAGCCGCTAGCCGCCGCGCGCAACAACCGTTATTCCTCGCCGGCGATGACCGAGACCGACCGTCCCGCGCTTTCCGTGGTGGCGCCTTGCTACAACGAGCAGGAGGCGCTGCCCGAGTTCGTGCGTCGGGTCGGCGCGGTTCTCGACGCCGTCGGCGGCACCAGCGAGATCGTGCTGGTCGACGACGGCTCGCGCGATGCGACGTGGAGCCTGATGACCGAGGCCGCCGGCCGCGATCCGCGCATCGTCGCGGTGCGCCTGATGCGCAATCACGGCCATCAGCTCGCGCTCACCGCCGGCCTGTCGATCTGCCGCGGCGCGCGCATCCTGATCATCGACTCCGACCTGCAGGATCCGCCCGAACTCCTGCCCGACATGCTGGCGCTGATGGACCAGGGTGCCGACGTGGTCTACGGCCAGCGCCGCCAGCGCGACGGCGAGAGCCTGTTCAAGCGCGCCACCGCCGCCATCTTCTACCGCCTGATCGGCCGGCTGACCGACGTGGCGATCCCGGCCGACACCGGCGACTTCCGCCTGATCAACCGCCGCGTGCTCGACCTGCTGCTCGCCATGCCCGAGCGCCATCGCTTCGTGCGCGGCATGGTGGCGTGGATCGGCGGCAAGCAGGTGCCGCTGCTCTATGACCGCCAGGCGCGCGTGGCGGGCGAGAGCAAGTATCCGGTGTCCAAGATGGTGCGCTTCGCCGTCGATGCCATCACCGCCTTCTCGGTGGTGCCGCTGATGGCCTCGCTCACCATCGGCTGGGTGATGGCGGGCATCGGCTTCGCCTTCTTCGTCTATTCGATCGCGGGCTGGCTGTTCGGCCACACCATGCCCGGCTGGACCTCGCTGATGGCCGCGGTCGGCCTGCTGGGCGGCATGCAGTTCCTGATGCTGGGCGTCATCGGCGCCTATCTCGGCCGGCTCTACGACCAGAGCAAGGGACGCCCGCTGTTCATGATCCGCGACATCGTCGGCGGCCCGCGATGACGCCGGCCGAGTTCGATCGTCACGCCGCCGACTATGACGGCGGGCTGGACAATCCGATCAAGCGGATGATGGGCAACTCGCAGGATCAGTTCATCGCCGTCAAGGCGCGCTGGCTGCTGCGCCGTGAGCCCGCGCTGAGCCAGGGCGGCCTCGAGCTGCTCGACTACGGCTGCGGCACGGCCGACCTCTTGCGCGTGCTGGCCGGCCTCGGCGCGCGCGCCACCTTCACCGGCTGCGATGTCTCGACCGGCATGCTGGCCGAGATCGACAAGCGCTGGCCGAGGGAACTGGGGCCGGTGCCCGAGATCGCCGCCCAGGACGGCGCCCTGACGCCGTTCGCCGGCGGCCGGTTCGACATCGTCACCATCAGCGCCGTGCTGCATCACGTGCCGCCGGCGGAACGCGCCGCCGTCTATCGCGAGCTCGCCCGCGTGCTGAAGCCAGGCGGGCGGCTCTACGTCTTCGAGCACAATCCGCGCAATCCGCTGGTGCGCTACGTCGTGGCCCGCACGCCGATCGATGCCAACGCCATCCTCCTCGACGAGAGGGAGGTGCGCCACGGGCTGCTCGATGCGGCGCCCTACCAGATCGATTCCGACTACCTGATGTTCATGCCGCCCGGTATTGCCGCGCTGCGCGTGATCGATCGCCTGCTGGCGTGGCTGCCGCTCGGCGCGCAATATGTCGTGGCAGCGCGCAAGACCGCCTGAAAGGAGACCGCCATGGACCGTCAGACCTTCGAAGCCGACCTCAGGCGCGACGGCTACGAGATCGCCACCAACACCACGGTGGGCGCCAAGGTGAACCCCGAGCACAGCCATCCCTTCGACGTTCGCGCCCTTGTGTTGGACGGCGCGCTGACGCTGACCTCTGAAGGGAAGACCACGACCTATCGCGCCGGCGAGACCTTCACCATGGCCCGGGGCTGCCTGCACTCGGAAAGCTACGGACCGGAAGGCGCGGTGACGCTGTTCGGGCGGAAGAAGTAGGCGAAGACTCTTTCATTTCATGGCTCATGCTCTTCCGGACCGCGGGCGTCCCGCCCGCTCATGGATTGCTATGAGCGGGCGGGACGCCCGCGGTCCGGTAGCCCGCTCATGGAATCCTATGAGCGGGCGAGATGCCCGCGGTCCGGAAGAATGACCAACCGCCTGCCGGCCTGGCAGCTTCTGCTGGTCTTCGCCCTGTCGCTGCTGCTGTTCTGCGGCCTGATCGCCTGGCTGCAGAACGTGCACATCATCACCAGCAACGGCATGTACAAGAGCATCCAGGCCGAGCCCTGGATCGCCGATCCCGGCCGTGCCCGGCTCGATCCGTCGAACTATCTCTACTTTCCCCTGTACGGCGTTCTCGCCGCCGCGCTCGATGCGCTCGGCATCCTGCGCGGCATGCCGTGGAAGCAGTTCGCCTATCTCAACGCGCTGTGGGCGAGCCTCGCCAACGTCTTCGTCTATGCCTTCGTGCACCGTGTCACCGGGAGCGTCCGGGCGGCGGCGCTGACGGCCTGCTTCCATGCCGGCACGGGCTTCGTGCTGCTGCTGGCCGTGATCAGCGAGGACATCATGCCGGGCTACGCGCTGGTGCTGGGCGCGATGCTGCTGGCCGGCCTGTGGTTCGACCGGCCGACCCATACGCGCGTGGCGCTGGTCGGCGCGATCTTCACACTGGGCTGGCTGATCGAATGGCGGCTGCTGTTTCCGACGCTGCCGGCGCTGGTCCTCGCGGTTGCCGTCGCGCCCATCCCGTTCAAGCGCCGGGCGGCCCTGATCGCCAGCCTCGTCGTCGTCATCCTCGCCGTGTCGGGGATCGTGCAACTCTCGTGGGAGGGCCACAACGGCGCCGTTGGCCTGCACGATATCCTGTGGACCGGGAAGGGCGTGGCGACCGGCTGGGCAGGCCTGTCATGGGACAAGGCCTGGATGATGTTGTCCGGCATCGGCAACTATTTTCTCATCGTCGGCGGCTGGGTCGATCCGCTGTCGGCCAGGCGCGCTGCCGTTCCGCTCATCCTCTCGGTGCTGCTGCAATTCTCGATCTTCGTCGCCTGCGTCGCCGTCCTGTGGTCGCGCCGCGGCGATGCCCGCCTGCGCGCCATTGCCGTGGTCTTCGTGGGAACGCTGGGCGCCGGACAGGTCCTGAACTTCTATTCGCAGCCCCAGGATCCGCAGATGCAGATCAACGTCATGCCGTGGCTGACGGTGGCCTGGGGGCTGCTGCTCGGGGCGCTCCTCGCCGGACCGCGCCCCGTCGCCGTCGCCCTGGGCCTCGCGGTCCTCTCGCTGGCCACGCTGGCCTGGAACGTGAGGCAGCTGGCGCGCCACCGCGGCGGCGACGAGGCGGCGCTGTCGGCCATCGCCGCGCTCGAGAAGCGCTTCCCGCCGCAATCGACGGTCTTCGTCTACTGGGGCTTCGAGCCGATCTCGATGTGGCAGTACGCCTTGTGGAGCCGCACGTGGGACTGGGACGGCACGGCGCCGGTCGGCCCGGCACCGCAGGCCGATCCGAAGTTCAAGTGGATTGCCATCGACGCCGGCGCCATCCGGCACCCCGACTGGACGCCCGAGCAGAACGCTGAGGCCCTGCGCCGCGACATCGACCACGCGCTCGACAAGGGCTACCGGGTCGTCGCCTCCGACGTGTGGACCTGGACAGTGGACGAGCTGACCGGGCAGCTCGGCGGCCTCTCCGCCGCCAATCGCGCCCCGGCGATCCACGCCCTGCTGCACGATCGCTACACGGCCCGCGAGGTGTTCCGCGACCCAACTGCCGGCACCTGGTACGAGATCACCCGTCGCTAGCGCGCGACAGCCGCGCGCAGCGGTTGGCAGGCGCCGGCACCGTTTGCGCCGAGCGCAGTGCCGCCAGTGTCGGCGTCAGCAGCGCCCGCGCCAGCACCTGCTGACCGGCATAGTTGGGATGAACCGTGTCGGCATAGTGCTGCATCCGCTCGCCGCGATCGAACACGTGCGTGAGGTCGATGAACAGGTCGTGATGCCGGCTTTCCGCCACCTTTTTCAGGAGCGACCGATAAAGCTCGACCAGGCGCTTCTGCGACAGCACATCGCCGGCACTGGTCCCGATGTAGTGCGCCGTGAGGGCACGGGCGGGCTGGATGGCGACCCGGCACGCCTGGCCGCGCGCCACGCAGGCATCGAGCACGTCCTCCATGTTCTCCATGTAGATGTCGGTGATCGCCCGGGCATGCCGCGCGAACACCGCGTCGTCTTCTTCCAGGCGGCGGCGGAACTCGATTACACGGGCCGTGAACTCGTTCTGCAGCACTGAGTTGGCGATGGCGCTGTGGCGGGCCACCCACCAGATGAATCCGTCGTCGAACAGCTGGCTGTAGCGCAGGCCGAGCTGGAACGGATCGCCAGGCCGGACGCCCGAGTTGGCTGGCAGGGTGAGGTCGTTGTAGCCGTTGACGATCAGCACCAGACGCGCCGGCCGCGGCGCCACCGCGAGATGGTAGGCGAGGCGATCCTGCAGGGAGACGAACCCGCCCATCGCTCCGTTGAAGATGTGGACATCCTGTCGTCCCAGTTGGCGTCGCAGTGCCCGTTCGAGCGCCGCATGCCAGGTGTCGGCCTTCTCCTCCGACGAGAAGCCCTGGGCGACCGAGCTGCCCAGCACGTAAATCAGGACGGGGTCGCCGCCGGCGCAGGAGATCCGGTCGATCTCGGCCACGTCGTAGCGCGAGCGCTTGTGCGCAAACAGGTAGTCGGCAAGCGTCGCGGCGGAGCGGGGCGGCGGTATGTCGGCGCTGTAGTAGAAGCCGAAGGGGCCGGGCTGATAGCCCATCGCCACCGGCCCGCCGGGAACGAACGGCAGTTCGTCGTTGGGCATCAGGTAGTGGTAGTCGCCCGACACGAAGACCGGCTGGTACGGTCGCCGGTATTGCAGCGTCTCCAGATCGAAAAATTGCCGGGCAATGAACTCCGCCGCAAAGGCCGATGCCACGACGATCACCAGTGTCGCCAGAATCATCCGCGGCCAGGAGCGGGACGGCGTCGGCTGCCTCTCTTGCATTCCCGCCATAACTACTGACTCTCACGCAGGAACGCCACGCATTGACGCTCGGGCAAGAAGTCTGCGGCGTCTGCAATTCCTTCTCGACCAGGCGGCAGTGGGCGTCGCTTGGCCATACTGCCAGTCCGATGACTGTCCTGCAGGAAATGACGGCTCGTCAATGATCGAAGCCGAAGGGCATTCCCTGCGTCAAACGGGCGGTTGATTTCAAAGGCGGCTTGGGGCATCTGAGCGGCGGGCCACGCTCCCCCACCGGAGTGCAGCTCTTCTGTAAGGGAGAGGTTTGATGAAGCCGAACATGCGTCCGGCGCGTCCCGACTTTTCGTCCGGACCTTGCGCCAAGCGTCCGGGATGGACGCCCGAAGTCCTCAAAGATGCCGCCACGGGGCGGTCCCACCGATCCAAGCTCGGCAAGAAGAAGATCGTCGAGGCGGTCGATCGCACGCGTGCGCTGCTGGGCATCCCGGCCGACTACCGGATTGCCATCGTGCCCGCCTCCGACACCGGCGCCGTCGAGATGGCGCTGTGGTCGCTGCTCGGCGCCCGGCCGGTCGACATGCTGACCTGGGAAAGCTTCGGCGAGGGCTGGGTCACCGACGTGGTCAAGCAGCTGAAGCTCAAGGACGCCCGCGTGCTGAAGGCGCCGTACGGCCAGATCGCCGACCTCGCCAAGGTCGACTGGACGCACGACGTGGTCTTCACCTGGAACGGCACGACCTCGGGCGTGAAGGTGCCGGACGGAAACTGGATCGCGTCCGACCGCGAGGGCCTGGCGATCTGCGACGCCACCTCGGCGGTCTTCGCCATGGACCTGCCGTGGGCCAAGCTCGATGTGATTACGTGGTCGTGGCAGAAGGTGATGGGCGGGGAGGGCGCGCACGGCATGCTGGTGCTGTCGCCGCGCGCCATCCAGCGGCTCGAGAGTTACAGCCCGCCGTGGCCGCTGCCCAAAATCTTCCGCCTGACCTCGGGCGGCAAGTTCTCCGAGGCGATCTTCAAGGGCGACACCATCAACACGCCGTCGCTGCTCTGCATCGAGGACGCGATCGACGGCCTGCGCTGGGGTGAGAGCATCGGCGGCCTGCCTGCCCTCAAGGCCCGTTCGGAAGCCAATCTCGGCGTGCTCGAGGCGTTTGTCGCGGCGCGGCCGTGGATTTCATTCCTCGCCGCCGACAAGGCGATCCGTTCCAACACCTCGGTGTGTCTCGTCATTTCGGCGCCCTGGTTCACGGCACTGCCGGCCGACAGGCAGGCTGCCGCGGCGAAGAGGATGGCCGACCTGCTGGAGGCGGAGAAAGCCGGCTACGACGCCGGCTCCTACCGCGACGCGCCGCCGGGCCTGCGCATCTGGTGCGGCGCCACCGTCGAGACAGTCGATCTCGAAGCGCTGCTGCCCTGGCTCGACTGGGCCTACGGCGAGATCGAGCGCGAATTCGGCAAGGCAGCGGCTTAGGTCATTGCCTCCCCAGCTCTGCTGGGGAGGTGTCCGCGTCTTCGCGGACGGAGGGGTCGAGATTTCTTCCGGACCGCGGGCGTCCCGCCCGCTCATGGGAAGTGCGGGCGCCACGCCCGCGGTCCGGAAGACCATGACCCCTCCGTCGCCGAAGACGGCGACACCTCCCCCGGCGAAGCCGGGGAGGCGAATTGAGGAGCAACGTTCATGGCAAAACCCAAGGTGCTCATCTCAGATGAGCTTTCGCCCCGTGCCGTCGAGATCTTCGCCGAGCGCGGTTGCGACGTCGATTTCAAGCCCGGCCTGAAGCCGGCCGAGCTGCGCGCCATCGTCGGCAACTACGAAGGCCTCGCCATCCGTTCGGCGACCAAGGTGACGGCCGAGGTGCTGGCCGAGGCGAAGAAGCTGCGGGTCGTCGGGCGCGCCGGCATCGGCGTCGACAACGTCGACATGAAATCGGCGACGGCGCACGGCGTCGTGGTGATGAACACGCCGTTCGGCAACGCCATCACCACGGCCGAGCACGCCATTGCCCTGATGTTCGCCGTCGCCCGCCAGGTGCCCGACGCCAACGCCAGCACCCAGCTCGGCAAGTGGGAGAAGAACCGCTTCATGGGCACCGAGCTCAGCTTCAAGACGCTGGGCCTGATCGGCTGCGGCAATATCGGCTCAATCGTCGCCGAGCGCGCCCTCGGCCTCAAGATGCGCGTGATGGCCTACGATCCATTCCTGTCCGACCCGCGCGCCCAGGAGCTCGGTGTCGAGAAGGTGACCCTCGACCAGCTGCTGGCGCGCGCCGACTTCATCAGCGTGCACACCCCGCTCACCGAGCAGACGAAGAACATCCTGAGCCGCGCCAACCTGATGAAGACCAGGAAAGGCGTGCGCATCATCAACTGCGCACGTGGCGGCCTGGTCGACGAGCTGGCGGTGCGCGACCTGCTGGTGTCGGGCCACATCGCCGGCGCGGGCTTCGACGTCTTCACCGAGGAGCCGGCGAAGCAGAACGTGTTGTTCGGCGCGCCCAACCTCGTCTGTACGCCGCATCTCGGCGCCGCGACGGTCGAGGCGCAGGAGAACGTCGCCCTGCAGGTCGCCGAGCAGATGTCGGATTACCTGCTGACCGGCGCGGTGGTGAACTCGCTCAACATGCCCAACGTCTCGGCCGAGGACGCGCCCAAGCTCGCGCCCTATCTCGACCTCGCCGAGAAGCTGGGATCGTTCGCCGGCCAGCTCACCGACACCGACATCAAGGCCGTGTCGATCGAGTACGAAGGCGTCGTGGCGGCGCTCAACGTCAAGCCGCTGAGCCAGATCGCGCTGATGGGCGTGCTGCGCCCGCAGCTCGAGACGGTCAACATGGTGAATGCGCCGGTGATCGCCCGCGAGCGCGGCGTCGAGGTCGCTGAAGTCAAGCACGAGCGCGACAGCGACTATCACGCCATGATCCGGCTCACCGTCACCACCGAGAAGTACACGCGCGCCGTCAGCGGCACGCTGTTCGGCGGCAGGCACCCGCGCATCGTCGACATCAAGGGCATCGAGATCGAGGCCGAGTTCGCCCCGCACATGCTCTACATCACCAACGACGACAAGCCGGGCTTCATCGGCCGCCTCGGCACCATCCTGGGCGAGAGCAAGGTGAACATCGCCACCTTCCATCTCGGCCGCGACGCGCCCGGAGGCTCGGCGATCGCCCTGGTCCAGGTCGACCAGCCGATCTCACCCGAGCTGCTCGCCCGCATCGCCGCGCTCGAGGGCGTCGTGCAGGCCAGGCTGCTGAGCTTTTGAAGTCTCATTGCTGGGAGCGCGCCACTCCGATGGCGCTCATGGGACGTGCAATCACTAAGAAGAGCGCCATCGGAGTGGTGCGCTCCCAGCAATGAGCCGTCCCCTTACGCCTTCGCCGCCGCCCGCAGCCTGGCGGCCGCGGGCAGCGGCTTGAAGGTCAGCGCCACGGCGACCGCGGCGAGCCCGACGCTGAAGGAGCCGATGTAGAGCAGCGCGTAACTGGCGTAGGCGTCGAACACGTAGCCGCCAGCCCACGGGCCGAACGCCATGCCGATGCTCGCCGCCATCGAGATTGCGCCGAAGGTCGTGCCCATGATGTGGCCGCCAAAATAGTCGCGCGCCAGGATGGCGTAGAGCGGCATCACGCCGCCGTAGGCGATGCCGAACACCACGGCCAGGGCATAAAACTCGTCGAGCTGGCCGACGAAGATGTAAGTGCCGGCGGCGAGCGCCTGCACCGCGAGGCCGGCGACCAGCACCGGCTTGGCGCCGAGCCGGTCGGCCGAGACACCGAGCAGCAGGCGGCCACCCAGCCCGGCCAGGCCGGCCACGCTGTAGACGGTGACGGCTGTCATCGGCGCGATGCCGCAGCCGATGGCGTAGGTCACCATATGGAAGATCGGGCCGGAGTGAGCCGCGCAGCAGGCGAAGTGGGCGAGGGCGAGTGCGGCGAACTGCGGCGTGCGCAGCGCTTGGCCGGCCGTCATCAGGGGCTCGCGCCGAGGCGCGGCCATCGGCGTCGCCACGCCGCGCAACGGCGTCGGCGCGGGGATGATTACTGGCGCCCGCCGGATCAGCAGGGCAGCCGGGATCATCAGGATCCAGGCGACGATCCCGACCGTCATCATCGCCGGCCGCCATTCGTAGGTCGTGATCAGCCAACGCGCGAACGGCGCCACGGTGAGCGGCGCCATGCCCATGCCGGCCGACACGAGGGCAACCGCGAGGCTGCGGTTCTTCTCGAACCACAAGGTGACCACCGTCATCAGCGGCGCATAGAAGGCGCCGGCGGCGGCGCCGACGATCAGCCCGTAGAGGAGCTGGAACTCGAGCAGGCTGGTCGCGCGGCTCGCCAGGATCAGCCCGGCGCCCATCATCACGCTGCCTGCCAGCACGACGCCGCGCGTTCCCCAGCGGTCGGTAAGGATGCCCCAGCCGAAAGCCGACACGCCCATTGCCAGGAAGTCGATGGTCATGGCCGTGGAGACACCGGTGCGCGACCAGCCGGTATCGGCGGTCAGCGGCTGCAGGAACACCGCCAGCGAGAATACCGAGCCCATGGCGACGCAGGAGATCAGCATGCCGGCACCGACGATTACCCAGCCATAGGGCACCCGGCCGTGGGAACGACTCATGCACGTCTCCTCTGCGGCCGGTCTATGCCGTCTTGCCCTCGGCGGGGATCGCCGCGGGCCGATCGTAGCCTTGCAGACCGACACGCGCCACGAAGTCCCTGTCCGATCTATAGTGCGCATGAGAAAAGGTCCATGGTCGCGGTCTGTGGTGGGACGCTACCGTCCGGACATCCCGAGCGCGCCGGGGATCCTTGCGATTCTTCCTTCCCACCCTCTGTCAGAGGACCGACCCGATGCCCCGTGTCAGTGAGATCGAGAACGACGGCGGCGATCCCACGCTCGCCGCCACCTTCAGCAAGGAGCGCGAGATCTTCGGTGACCTGCTCAATCCCACCAAGGTGCTGGCGCATTGCCCGCCGATCCTGCGCGCCGCCAAGCTGCTCGGGCAGTCGATCGAGCAGTCCGGTCAACTGCCCAAGTCGCTGCCGCCGCTGATCTATCTCAGGGTGGCCTCGATCAACGGATGCCCGTTTTGAATTGACATCAATTCCGTCCGTGTGACGGAAACCGAAGGCGGCCTGGACAAGGTCGCGGAAGTCTTGAACTGGCGCGACAGCAAGCTGTTCAGCGCCAGCGAGCGGGTGGCGCTGGAGTACGCCGAACGCATCACCCACACCGACCAGCAGGTCGACGACGCCTTGTTCGCCGAGGTCAAGCGGCACTTCACCGAGGCCCAGATCGTCGAGCTCACCGCGGCGATCGCGATGGAGAATTTCCGCAGCAAGTTCAATCCGCCGCTCGGCATCGCGGCACAGGGCTTCTGCATGGTGCCGGCGCGGAAGTAGGGGGCTCCGTGCTCCTCCCCAAGCCTCGCTTGGGGAGGTGTCGCCGTCTTCGGCGACGGAGGGGTCAAGTCATGGCTGGGAGCGCGCCACTCCGATGGCGCTCATGGGATGGCCGCAACGAAGAGGAAGAGCGCCGCGACCGCACGCGCTCGGCGGCGGCCACGAGCTTTGCGCCGCATCGCCTGGAACGTCGTGAACTGGTGGGTCGTGATCGCCAGTGCTCTCACCGGTCGCCGGTGCCAGGAAGCTGACCTGCCGTTAGCCGCCTTTGGCCGCGGATCGCACGCCGGCCCAGGTGATCCGCGAGAGGTGGGTCAGCAATCCGACGAAGGTGGCCAGCCATGCCAGGATCGCAACGACGACCATCCCCTTCGGGATGGCGGCGAGGAACGGCAGGTCGAGCGCGCGGGAGAGCTGATAGGTTCCGGTCGCATACATGCCGAGCGGAAACACCATGCCCCACAGCGCCGGCTCGTAGGCGACCCGGTCACCCCGCACGAGGTAGCGCCAGACCATCAGGGCGAGAAGGAAGGGAATCCACCATGTCGCGGCGGACCAGAAGAACAGCGTGAATCCCTTCAGGAAAGGCAGGTAGTCGGCCAGCAGCGTCCACCGGCCGGCGGCCAGGATGAGCGTCGACCCCGCAAGGGTGGTTATCGCCACGGCCCCCATGTTGATCCAATAGGGCGGACCGAAATCGCGGGTGGCGAGCGGCACGAAGGTGAGGCGATAGAAGATCAGCGTGATGATCGCCAGGTAGAGCATGCAGCCAACCATGAACATCACGAGGCACAGGAACTGGATCTCGACGGCCGGCGCCCCCTGGCTGTCGATGGCGCCACGCAGCACGACGATCGACTGAGTCGCCACCGCGGCGATCAGCCATGCGCCATTAATGCCGGCCGCCAGCGATGGCTTTCTCTCCCGTACCGTGACAGCGGTGAAGAAGGCGTACATGACGACCAGCCACAGGCCGAGGCCGACATACCAGAGCATTTCGGCAATCGTCTGGGCGCCCGCGACGATGCTGCTCTGGGTCCCCAGGACGCAGGTTCCGGCGACCACGGTGAAGAACCCGGGTGCGCGCTGGTGGTTGAACATGTCCTCCACCATCCGGCGGCGGTAGAACGCCAGACGCAGCGCCGTCAGGAACCAAAGCGCCGTATAGGCGACCCAATTGAGACCAAGCAGCACGAGCGACAGCCTCGGATACCCCAGGAGCCGGCAGGCGATCGACACCACGCCGGTCGCCATCACCAGGGCGAAATAGCCGGGGAACAAGCTCTCCGCAGCGCCGAGAACCAGCTGCTGGATCGTGGCAAGCCGTCGTTTGTGGGTGGTCAGTGCGCTCATCTGTCAGCGTCCCAGGTAGCGCACCACAAGGTCGGCCTGGAGCGCCACGAGAACCAGGGCAGTATTTGCTGCCCAGGCCACGGTAAGCCATCGGGCGAGCAGCCCCCAGAACGGGCTGCTGTTCGTTGCGCATCGCCACACGGAGACGAGAATCCAGACGGTATAGGCGGCAAAGCAAAGCAGCATGAACTGCTGCGACAGCGGGCGATCCTCGTAGAAGGCCGAGGCGTAGAGCAGCGCGAGCAAGGTGCTGACGCCGACTCCGTAACCCCAGAATACCTTCCGCAGGGACTCCGTGCCGTACCAGGCGCGCATCTCGGGCTCAAAGAACGCGACAAGGACGCCTGCCCACGGCGATGCACGCACCTGTTCCGGTCGCATCAATTTGCTCCGCGCTGCGTGGTTGAAGCTTGCACCATCGCCGAACCCACGGGGCTGCAGCATCGCGCCGCGCCGCGTGCGGCTTGATGTCACGAGGGCGGCCGACCTGGCCTCGGGCGACGCACGCCCGACCGGCCCGGCAGGCCGGCCGGGCGTGGCAGCCGCTACTGCATCTCGACCTTCAGCTCCTTGAGCTTCTTGCCCCAGAAGGCGTGCTCGTCGGCGACGAACTTGGCGAACTGGGCACGGGTGCGGTCAGGTGCCGGCTCGAGGCCGTCCTTGGCGAGCGCCTTCTCCCACTTCGGATCCTTCATCGCCTGCTTGGTGTCCTTGTCGATCTTGTCGAGGATGGCGGCGGGTGTCTTGGCCGGCGCGAACAGGCCATGCCAGCCGTTGACCACGACATCGATGCCCTGCTCTTTGAGGGTAGGCACGTCGGGCAGCGACTTGACGCGCTTCTCGCCGGTGACGGCGAGCGCCTTGAGGTTGCCGGCCTTGATCTGGCCGACCGCGGGCGGCAACGACGAGAAGTTCATGGTGATGACGCCGCTGATCACGTCGGCCAGCGCCGGTCCGGTGCCCTTGTAGGGCACGTGGGTGATCTTGATGCCGGCCGCCTCGGCGAACAGCGCCCCTGCCAGATGGTTGTTGCCGCCGACGCCAGACGAGGAAAAGGTGAGCTTGTCGGGCTCCTTCTTCGCCAAGGCGACCAGCTCGGCCGCGCTCTTGGCGGCGACCTTGGGGTTGACCGCCAGCACGTACTGGTAGTCGGTCGTCTGGCAGATCGGCGCCAGCGCGGCCAGCGTGTCGATCATGCCCTTCTGGACCCACTGATTGATGATCACGTTGGTGCTGACGGCGTAGAACAGCGTCTGGCCGTCCGGCTTGGCGTTGGCGACGGCGCGCAGGCCGATCGATCCTGCCGCACCACCCTTGTTGTCGACCACGATCTGCTGGCCGATCGCCGGCGACATGATGTGCGCCAGCTCGCGTGCAATGATGTCGGCACCGCCGCCCGCGGCATAGCCGACCACGAAGCTGACCGGGCCGCTCGGCCAGGCTTGCGCGCGAACGGCGGAGGGCAGGAGGAGGGTGCTGGAGCCGAGAGCCAGAGCGCCGCGTCGTGTGATCTTGATCATGAAGTCCTCTTTGGAATTATCCTGTCATCCCGAACGTGCGAGGGATCTTTCCTGTGGCCCAATGGTCCCTCGGCCGGCGGCCTCGGAATGACAGGCTTGACGACCGCAGGACACGCAACGCAACGACACCTTCAGTTCTTGCCCGAGACATACCGTCCGGCGCTTTCGCCGGCGAGCTTGCCCAGCACGGCACCCGAGACCAGGCCGGTGCCGCCGGGGTAGTTGTGATAGAACAGGCCGCCGACCAGCTCGCCCGCCGCATAGAGGCCGGGAATGACGCTGCCGTCGGTGCTCTCGACTTCCCCCTGGCTGGTGATCTTGAGGCCGCCGAAGGTGAAGGTGAGGCCGCAGGTCACGGCGTAGGCCTCGAACGGCGGCTCGTCGATCGTAAGGGCCCAGTTGCTCTTCGGCACGGCGAGACCGCGCGTACCGCGGCCGTCCTTAATCGCCGGATTGAACGGCACCTCGGTCATCACCGCCGAGTTCCATTCCTGAATCGTCTTGAGGAACTGCGCGGCGTCGACGCCTTCCAGCTTGCCGGCCAGCTCCTCGATCGTGTCGGCCCGGACTTTGGTCATGCGCTTGATGCGATATTCGTCGCGCAACCGGTCGAGCACCTTGGAATCGAAGATCTGCCAGGCGAACTGCTGCGGCTGGGCCAGGATAACCGCGCCGTACTTGGCGTAGGTGTAGTTGCGGAAATCGGCACCCTCGTCGACGAAGCGCACCCCATTGGCGTTCACCATGATGCCGAGCGGATAGGAGTGCTTCTGGAAATTGTCGCCGACCTCGAGGTCGCCGAACTCCGGCGCGTTCATGTCCCAGCCGACCGCGTGGCCGCCTGACCAGTTGCCGTGCGGCTTGGCGCCGATCGCCAGCGCCATGTTGATGCCGGCGCCGGTGTTGAAGCGCGTGCCGCGCACCTTGGCGAGATCCCAGGTCGGGCCGAGGTAGCGCGTGCGCATCTCGGCATTGCTCTCGAAGCCGCCGCACGCCAGCACTACCGCCTTGGCGCCGATGCGCACGCGACGACCCTTGTGGCGGGCGATGGCGCCGCGCACAACACCATCCTCCTCGATCAGCGAGACGGCCGGCGTCTCGTAGTGGATCGGGATGCCGGCCTTGACCGCGGCCTTGTGCTCGAGGTCGACCAGGCCCGGCCCGCCGCCCCAGGCCTCGACCGCCAGGCCGCCCCAGAACTTGTACTTGCCGTTCACCTTGAAGGCCTGCCGGCCGTAGCTCGGCTGGAAGCGCACGCCCTTGCTGCGCATCCACTTCAGGGTTTCGAAGCTGCGGCCGATCAGGATGTCGGTCAGCTCGGGATCGCAGCGGTAGTTGGTCACCCGGCCCATGTCGTCGAGGAACTGATCGGCGGAATAACTGCCGAAATCGACGTCGCGCTTTTCGTCGTCCGTGAGGTCATAGAGCTGGGCGAGGTCGTCGACGCCGTGGAACACCACCCGCATGGCGCCTGCCGTGTAGGTGCTGTTGCCGCCCCGCTCGGGCTCCGGCGCGGCCTCGAGCATGGCGACCGCAGCCCCCTGGTCGCGCGCCGCCAGCGCCGCGCAGGCCGCGGCATTGCCGGCACCGATTACGAGTACATCGACCTGGAAATCGTCCACTTTGGCACCCCTCTTGCCTACCCATACGTTTATTTGAGTCGCCTACGATAAATCGACGTTACAATAATATCATGGGTGATCGTTTCGACCGTCTAGGGGTCCGGCATGCCAATGTCGAGGCCCTGCTGCGCAGACCCGGCATCGGCCACAACAATGGCCCGACCTTCGACATGTCGTGGGAGGCCTGGGTGTGGCGCCGCGCCACCGCCAAGGCCTGGAAGACCCCCAAGCCGGAAGTGGCGATGATGCGGCTGAAGCGGGCTGAGCGGCTCGGCATCACCTACAAGGAACTCGCCTCGGTGATAATGGACAGCGGCGTCCATCTCGGCGCCGCCGTGCTGCCGCTGTCGTTGGCAGCCCGGGTGCGCCGCGGGCCGGGCGGCGAAATCATCGTCGAGCCGCGCAATTCGGTTGCCGCCCTGGTAGCGAAGTTCCGTGGCCGCCTGCTGGTGCTGGGCGACATCGACGCCGTCCCGGCGCTGAGCGAGAGCGAGCGCGCCGACTTTCTCGCCATCCTCAATCGGGCCTTCGACGGCAAGGTCGAGGCGATCGGCTGGGGCCACGACGGACCGTCCGTGCGCAACATGCTGAAGGGCAACGCCGTGCCCCGCCAGGAGGCCTTCCTGGTCGGCGCCGGCATGGCCCACCGCGTACTCGGCGAGGCCGCCGGCCTGCCCCTGGTCAAGGACATCGAGGACTGGTTCTCATAATCCTCCCCAAGCTACGCTTAGGGAGGTGTCGCGTCATACGCGACGGAAGGGTCATGCTCTTCCGGACCGCGGGCGTCCCGCCCGCTCATGAAGCTATGAGGGGGCGGGACGCCCGCGGCCCGCATGAACCATGACCCCTCCGTCGCGTATGACGGCGACACCTCCCCAGCTTCGCTGGGGAGGAAAAAGAATCACCGTGGCACCAACTCCTCGGTCAGCTCGACGATCTCGCGGGTGCGCGTGTGGCGCGGTCCCCAGGCACGGTCGAAATCGGCGCTGAGGCGGGTGAGCGCATCCGAATCGAGGGCGGCTTCCGCCTCCTCGACGCTCGAGAATTCGTAGAGCGCGATATGAACCAGCGGATTGGTCCTGCTCCAGCAGCGCCAACCGCGCCGCGCGGCAAAGCTCTTCACGGCATCTGGAAAATGCTCGGTCCGGTACCACTCGTCGAATTTTTCCCGATCCGACGTGTAGGTCAGCCGGGCACGAACGATGAGAAACGCTGCGGCCACCGATTTCCCCCCTCTCGAGTGCGACAGGAATCGAAGAGTACGCCCGATCGAACGGCGCCCTGCTTCAGGCGCAAGAACGCATGTTTCGACGGCAAGAATGCCACTGATCGTCGAAACGGCAATGGGCTTGTTGGCGCTGGACGTGCCGGACGGCTGAGGTATGCATGCCGGCATGACCGAAGCCTTCACCCCGCCGCTTGCCGGCATCCGCGTCGTCGAGCTCACCCACACCATCCTGGGGCCCTCGTGCGGCATGATCCTGGCCGACCTCGGCGCCGAGGTGATCAAGGTCGAGCCGGTGGATGGCGATCGAACCCGCAAGCTGAAGGGCTTCGGCGAGGGCTTCTTCGGCTACTTCAACCGCAACAAGAAGAGCCTGGCGCTCGATGCCGACGCGCCGCAGGGGCGTGCAGTGCTTGTGAAGCTGCTGCAGTCGGCCGACGTCATGATCGAGAATTTCGCCCCGGGCTCGATGCGCAAGCGCGGCCTCGGCCCCGAGCATCTCGAGAAGATCAACCCGCGATTGGTCTATTGCGCCCTCAAGGGCTTCCTGCCCGGCCCCTACGAGAAGCGGCCGGCACTCGACGAGGTGGTGCAGATGATGGGCGGGCTCGCCTACATGACCGGTCCCTCTGGCCGGCCGTTGCGCGCCGGCACATCCGTGGTCGACATCCTGGGCGGGCTGTTCGGCGCCTTCGGCACCGTGCTGGCGCTGAAGACGCGCGAACGTACCGGCAGGGGCGGGCTGGTCGAGAGCGCACTGTTCGAATCGGTGGTGTTCCTGATGGGCCAGCATCTCGCCATCACGGCAATGAACGGCGCGCCGCCGCCGCCGATGCCCGAGCGCGTGAGCTCGTGGGCGGTCTACGAGATCTTCGCCACGGCGGACGGCCAGCAGGTCTTCATCGGCATCACCAGTGACGGCCAGTGGAAGCGCTTCTGCGATATTTTTCGCCAGCCCGAGCTGGCGGCCGATCCCCGGCTCGCCACCAACAACCAGCGCATCGAGGCCAGGCCGTGGCTGGTGCCCAAGGTGGCCGAGATCTTCAAGCGCCTCGCCAAGGACCAGGTCGAGGCGCTGGCGCTCGAGGCCGACATCTCTTTTGCGCCGGTGGCCCGGCCGCAGGACCTTTTCGACCATCCGCACCTGCTGGCCAACGGCTCGCTGGCGCCGACCACGCTGCCCGGCGGCGTGAAGACGCGGCTGCCGCTGCTGCCCTTCCAGATGCTGGGCTGGCGTCCGCCGCTGGTCTCCGATCCGCCGACCGTCGGCCAGCACAACGACCAGGTGCTGGCGGAGATCGGCTATGATGCCGCCGCGATCGCGGCACTCAAGGCCGCGAGCATGCTGGGACCAAGGAAGGCGACATGAACATTCGGCGCGTGGTGACGGGGCATGACGGCAACGGCAAGGCCATGGTGGCGATCGACGAGGTGACGCGCGACGTCGTCTCCTACCGGCCGGGCGCCACCATTCACAACATCTGGTCGACGGCGAAGTTTCCGGTCGACAACACGACGACGACCGACGGCGCCAAGGAGATCACGGCGACCACGCGCGCCGGCGGCACGGTGTTCCGCGTCATCGAGTACGCGCCCGGTGTGGCGCCGCGCAACCATCGCACCGATTCGATCGACTACGCCGTGGTGCTTTCGGGCGAGATCGACATGGAGCTCGACGACGGTCGCGTCGTCACCCTGCGCGCCGGCGACGTGCTGGTGCAGCGCGGCACCATCCACAACTGGGTGAACCGCTCGACCGCACCGTGCGTCGTCGCCTTCGTGCTGATCGACGCCGAGCCCTACCTGCACGATGGCAAGCCGCTCACGGCCCACGGCTAGGATTTCCGGCACGAATGCCGATCTGAAGCAATGCCCGTCGTTGGAATCGATGATGTTGTCGCCGCGGAGCACCGGATCCGCGCCCTGGTGCGCGAGACTCCGCTGGAGCGGTCGGCGATGTTGTCGGCACGCATCGGCAGCGAGGGCCTGCTCAAGCTCGAGAACCTCCAGCACACCGGCTCTTTCAAGGTGCGCGGCGCCAGCAACAAGATCCTTGGTCTCGATGAGGATCGGAATGCACCGGTTGTCGCTGCCTCGTCCGGCAATCACGGCGCGGCGGTCGCCTACGTGCTCCGCAACGTCGGTCGCAAGGGTATCGTTTTCGTGCCGACCAACGCTTCGGCGAACAAGGTCCGGAACATCCGCAGCCTGGGCGCCGAGGTGGTGTTCTTCGGCGAGGATATGGCTGTGACCGAGATCCACGCCCGCACGTGGGCGGCGGAGCGCGGCTTGACGTTCGTCTCGCCCTACAACGACGCGGCAATCGTGGCAGGCCAGGGCACGCTTGGCCTGGAAGCATGGCGGCAGGCGGCCGGACGCATCGACAACGTTTTCGTCCCGGTCGGCGGTGGTGGTCTCATAGGCGGCATAGCGCTCTATCTGAAGTCGATGAAGCCTGATGTCCGCATCGTCGGTTGCTCGCCTGCCGCGTCCTGCGTGATGGCGCAGTCGGTGCGGGCCGGCAGGATCCTCGACCTGCCGTCGTCGCCAACCCTGTCCGATGGCACGGCCGGGGGGATCGAGGCGGATACGATCACTTTCGCGCTCTGCCGCGACTACGTCGACCATTGGATCGAGGTCTCCGAGGAACAGATCGCCGAGGCAATGCGACTCTTCATCGATGCCCACCACATGTTGCTCGAGGGCGCAGGGGGAGTGGCGATCGCCGGCGCTCTCGGCGCGGGCGACGCGTGGACCGCCGGTCGTTCGATGATCGTGATCTGTGGAGCCAATATCAGCAGGAGCACGCTCAAGTCGGTGCTTTGAACCGCTGGCAGCCGCCGCCCGGTTCGCCCTAGGTGCTTCAGGATTCCTCGTCGATGATGAAGCGGTAGATTCGCTGCGGGCGCGGTCCTTCGAGAGTGGACGATTTGCCAAGGCCCAGGGCGAAGCCCTCGACCATCGCGTCGAGGGCCTGCGAGACGCGGCTCGCCGCGAACTCGGCGACCTCGCGCTCGACATTCTCGCGCGTGTCGCCGGCGCCGCAGCTTGGGCAGGCGACTAGGCTGTCGGGGCGAGAGTCCTTCGGCCCTTCGAGGGGCACCTTGCATCTCGCGCACT
>NZ_JBFWZI010000047.1:0-45458 GCF_050185545.1 Reyranella sp.
GGGCGGCGGAGCGGCCGGGTCACGCCCAGCGTCGCGCAGCCGGGGGCGCGGTCGCGGGCGTGCCGGTTCCGGCGGCTCGGCCGGCTCGGTTTGCGGGATGCGCGTGCGTCCCCATGGCCCGGGGGAGGACGGCGCCTCGGATGCAGGCGGCGGGGCGGCGTCGTACTGGCCGCGGCGGCCGGGCCGTGCCGCCGGCGCCCCGTCGTCGGGCGCGATCTGGCCGCCGCTCGCGCGGCCGGTCAGCACCTCGTAGGCCGATTCGCGGTCGACTTCGCGCTCGTACTTGCCGGCAAGAGGGCTCGCCTTGACGATTGCGGCGCGCTCGGGCTCGCTCGCCGGCCCGATGCGGCCGCGCGGCGGTGCGATCAGGCATCGCTCGACCGGCTCGGGCACGCCCTTGGCGTCGAGGAAGGAGACCAGCGCCTCGCCGACGCCCAGCTCCTGGATGGCTTCAACGGCATTGAATTTCCTGTTCGGACGGAACGTCTCGGCGGCGGTCTTGACCGCCTTCTGGTCCCTGGGCGTGAAGGCGCGCAGGGCATGCTGGACGCGGTTGCCGAGTTGGCCCAGCACCGACTCGGGCACATCGAGCGGATTCTGGGTGATGAAGTAGACGCCGACGCCTTTCGACCGGATGAGCCGCACCACCTGCTCGATCTTGTCGACCAGCGCCTTGGGCGCGTCGTCGAACAAGAGATGCGCCTCGTCGAAGAAGAACACGAATCTCGGCCGGTCGACGTCGCCGACCTCGGGCATGATCTCGAACAGCTCGGACAGGAGCCACAGCAGGAAGGTGGCGTAGAGCCGCGGGCTCTGCATCAGCCGGTCGGCGGCAAGGATGTTTATGTAGCCCGAGCCTGTGCTGTCGCGGCCGATCATGTCCTTGAGGTCGAGCGCCGGCTCGCCGAAGAAGCGCTCGCCGCCCTGCTGCTCCAGCGTCAGAAGCGCGCGCTGGATGGTGCCCACGGTCTGCTTGCTGACATTGCCGTAGCGCGTGGTGAGCGAGCCGGCATTCTCCGCCGTCCATTGCAGCACGCTCTGCAGATCCTTGAAGTCGAGCAGCAGCAGACCCTGCTCGTCGGCGACCTTGAAGACGATGTTCAGCACGCCTTCCTGGGTGGCGTTGAGCTGCAGCAGCCGCGCCATCAGCACCGGCCCGATCTCGGTGACGGTCGTGCGCACGGGATGGCCGCGCTCGCCGAACAGGTCCCAAAAGATCGTCGGGAAGGCGCGGCCCGAGTAGCTGTCGATCCCGAGCTGCCTCGCCCGCTCGACCGCACGCGGATTGTCGCCACCGGCCTGGGCGATGCCCGACAGGTCGCCCTTAACATCGGCCATGAAGACCGGCACGCCATAGGCCGAGAAACCTTCGGCGATGGTCTGCAACGTCACCGTCTTGCCGGTGCCGGTGGCGCCGGCGATCAGGCCGTGACGGTTGGCGTATTTCAGGAGGAGGAACTGGTCGGCATCGCTCGCCCCCACGAAGATCGCCGTATCGTCGCTCATGCCAATCTCCTAGAGGCCAGGCTCCTCAAGGGCTCACGCCTCGGATCGTCCAATCGACTTTAGCCAAAGATCGGGAAGCATAGTAGGCTCGCGCCATGCCTCTTCCCCGCCTCGCTCTTTCCGTCATCGGTGATGAAATCGGACCGTCGCTCGACGAGATGATTTCGTTCGCCCACGAGCACGGGCTGAAACGGCTCGACATGCGCACGGTCGACGGCCGCAACCTGCTCGGCATGAAGAAGGAGGAGGTCATCGCCATCAGCCGCAAGCTCGAGAAGGCCGGCCTGACCGTGCCTGCCTTCGTGTCGCCCATGTTCAAATGGCAGGCGCCGGGCAAGTCGACCGCAGGCGGCAAGGTCGATTTCGCCTTCGATCCCGATTCGTGCCCGGCCGAGAACATTGCCGATCATGCCATGGAGGTCGCCGTGATCCTGGGCGCACCCCACATGCGGATTTTCAGCTACCTGCGCTATCCCGGCTTTCGCCCGGCCGATTTCGGCCGGCTGAGCAAGGATGTCGGCAAGCTGCATTCCCTCGCCCATCATTTCGACATCACCCTGCAGGTCGAGAACGAGCCGGTCTGCAACATCGGCAGCATCGCCGAGCTTGCCAACTTCTTCGCGACGGTGCCATGGCTGCCGATGGGCGGCGACGAGGAGATCGAGGAGATCGAGGCGGAGGATATCCGCGAGCCGCCGCAGCGCTACGTTCGGCCGTTGGTCGATATCGCCAATGCCTGGTCGCTCGGCGTCCCGCCAAGCGATTCCGACATCGCCACGCTGGCGCCGCTGACGACGGCGATTCATCTCAAGGACCGCAACCTCGAAGCGCGCCGCACGGTTCCCCTGGGCGACGGCGACGTGCCGTGGCCGGCCGAGCTCGAGCGCCTGCTGAGCGGCGTCAAGGCTCCCGAGGTTCTGGCCAGCATCGAGACCCATTGCCCGCAGAATGGTCGCGAGGCGACGGCGCGGTCGATCGAAGGGTTGCGCCGCATCGCCCGGGACGTCGGCGTCGAGATCGTCTAGGTCGGGTTCATGCGCAGCTTTTCCTTCGTCACGGTCGACGTCTTCACCGACCGCCGGTTCGGCGGCAATCCGCTGGCCGTGCTGCCCGACGCAAGCGGTCTCGGCGACGCCGAGATGCAGTCGCTGGCGGCCGAGTTCAATCTCAGCGAGACGACTTTCGTCCTGCCGCCGAGCGACCCTGCCAACACGGCGCGCGTGCGCATCTTCAACCGGACGGCGGAGATGCCCTTCGCCGGCCATCCCAATGTCGGTACCGGATGGGTGCTGGCCGGGCTGGGCCGCGACCGCGCCGGCGTGCTGCGCTTCGAGGAGATTGCCGGCCTGGTCGAGGTGCAGGTGCAACGCGACGGCGCCCGCGCGACGCCGCGCGCCGTCACCATCGCGGCCCCCCAGCCGCTGTCACTTGGCCCCGAGATGCCGGTCGACCTGCTGGCCGGGTGCGTCGGCCTGGCAGCCGAGGACGTCGTCGTGGCAGCGCACCGGCCGGTCGTGGCGTCGGTCGGCAATGCCTTCGTCATTGCCGAGGTGACCGGTTCGGCGCTTTCGCGGGCGACGCCCGACATCGCGCGCTTCAAGGCGGCGCACGAGGCCTTTCCGGTGCTCGGCCCACGCCGGCTGCCGCTCTACCTGTATGCCCGCGACAGCGAGGCCGGCGGCGCCGCACGCCTTCGGGCGCGCATGTTCTCGCCACTCTCCGGCACGCTCGAGGATGCGGCGACCGGCAGCGCCGCGACGCCACTGGCGGCGCTGCTCCTATCCCTCACCCAGGACCGCGAGCGCCGTTACGACATCACCCAGGGTGTCGAGATGGGCCGGCCCAGCCTGCTGCTCAGCACCGCCCATCGCGCCGCCGACGGCATCCGCGCCACCGTGGGCGGCGGCTGCGTCGCGGTTCAGCAGGGCGAGATCGAGCTGTAGCGGCGGCGTTCAAGTTCTTCCGAACCGCGGGCGTCTCGCCCGCTCATGAATCTGAGCGAGCGAGACGCTCGCGGTCCAGAAGACCATGAACGCCCGTCAGGGAATATGGACCGTCGCCAGCGCGACCATGATGGCGAAGCCCGCACCTCCCGCCACGGCGAGGTGCCAGGCGCGCGAATAGAGGCGCGTGCGCAAGGTCACCAGCTCGCCGATCCTTTCGAGCGCGGCGTCGTCGAAGGTGGGCTCGCCGGCGTCCCTGTGATCGAGGCGGCCGCCGAAGAAATTCCATTCGACGTTGATCACCGGAAAGGCGAAGCCGCAGCTCAGCACGCTTGCCAGCAGGCTGAGATGTCCGATCACCACGCCGACCGCCTTCACGATCGCATTGGACTGGGCGAACGGCTCGGTGGCGCTCACGATCACGAGGTAGGCGAGCGCCGCCACGACGATCGAATTGAACCGCAGCAGGACCGAGGTCTTCGAATCGAGCGTCGAGAGCAGGCGGTCGAGACGGTCCCAGGCCTTGACCCGCGCCTTCTCCTCGGGCGTTCCCGTGTCGACCTCGAGGCGGGCGATGGCCAGAGCGTGACGGTCGACCTTCATCCGCGCAGGGCCTCGATATTGGCGGCGTAGCGCGCCGGTCCACCGCTGAACACCGCCGTGCCCGCCACCAGGGCGTCGGCGCCGGCCTCGATGCAGCGCTTCGCCGTCTCGGGATTGACGCCGCCATCGACCTCGAGATCGATCGGCTTGCCGAGCGCGTCGATCGCCCGGCGAACCGTCGCGATCTTGGGAAGCTGGCTCTCGATGAAGGTCTGACCGCCATAGCCCGGGTTGACCGTCATCACCATGACCAAGTCGAGCTCGGCCAGCACCGGCTCGACGACGGCGACCGGCGTCGCCGGGTTGAGAACCATCCCTGCCCGCTTGCCCAGGCTCTTGATCAGCTGCAGCGTGCGATGGACGTGCGGCCCTGCCTCGGGGTGAAACGAGATCGTGTCGGCGCCGGCCTCGACATAGGCCGGCAGCAGCGGATCGACCGGCGAGATCATGAGATGGACATCGAACGGGCGGGGACTGTGCCGGCGCAGCGCCTTCACGACCATCGGGCCGATCGTGAGATTGGGGACGAAGTGGCCGTCCATGACATCGACATGGATCCAGTCGGCACCGGCCGCCGTCACCGCCTCGACCTCGCGGCCCAGGGCGGCGAAATCGGCCGACAGGATCGACGGGGCGATGCGGACCGGCTGCTGTGCCATGGCGCTGTCTCGACGCTCGCCTCAGGTGCCCGGGCGGGTCGGCGCCTGCCAGCCGCGGCGCCGGAAAGGATGGGCGGGGAACGTGCCGAGCGGCTTGAATTCCTCGGAGAAGAAGGCGAGTTCCTCGAGCGCGAGCTGCAGGGCGCGCTGCTCGGGATGGCCTTCGACCTCGGCATAGAACTGCGCCTGCTCGAAATGCGCACCGGACAGGTAGCTCTCCAGCTTGACGATGTTGATGCCGTTGGTCGCGAAGCCGCCCAGCGCCTTGTAGAGCGCCGCCGGCACGCTCTTCACGCGGAACAGGAAGGCGGTCATGCACTGCACGGTGCGCCAGTCGGGCGCCGCCTCGTCGCGCGAGAACACCAGCATGCGCGTGGTGTTGTGGTCGGCATCCTCGATGTTGCGCGCCAGCACCTTGAGCTCGTAGATGCGGGCGGCGAGCGAGGAGGCAATGGCACCGATCTGCGGATCGCCATCCTCGGCGATCTCGCGCGCCGCCCCTGCCGTGTCGGCATGGACAAGCGGTTGCAAGCGGTGCTTCTTCAGGAAGTTGCGGCACTGCGCCAGCGCCTGGACGTGGCTCTTCACCGTCTTGATGCTCTTGAGCGTGGCGCCCGGCAGTGCGACCAGACAATGCTCGACGCGCTGGAAGTGCTCGGCGACGATCTTGAGCCGGGTATGGGGAAGCAGGCTGTGCAGGTCGGCGACCCGGCCGGCGATCGAGTTCTCGACCGGGATCATGGCGAGCTCCGCCCGGCCCGCCTGGACGGCGCCCATCGCCGCCTCGAAGGTCGGGCACGGCAGCGTCGTCATGTAGGGGTAGGCCGCCCGGCAGGCCATGTCTGAGTTGGCGCCGGCCTCGCCCTGGAAGGCGATCGTGTTCACCGCATCGCCGCGCCGCCCACCGCCGTTGCCCCGCCTCTTCGCCATCGTCCCCGCCTTCGCCGTCACGCCATCGATATCCAGGCGAGCGGCTGTTTCGCCCGCCAAACATGCCCCGTCAACCACCCGTCGATTAGCGAAAAACCTCGCAATTTCCGGGGCTTGCGACGTTCCGCCGCGCGAGCCCGACGACGTGATCGGATACTACTGGCGGCGCGGCGGGCGTGCTACAGCAACGCCCTGACTTTTTGGCGCTTGGGATCGGATATGGCCAGTTTCAACACGGTTGCCGGCTGCGTACTTGCCTCGGCCCTCTTCGCGATGGTGGTGGGCAAGGTCTCCAACGCCGTCGTTCATCCGCACAAGCTGGACAAGCCTGCGATCGCGGTCAGCGAGGAGGCACCGGCCGCCACGACCGCGGCCGCGCCCGCGGCGGAGCTGCCGCCGATCGGGCCGGAGCTCGCCAAGGCCAACGTCGACGCCGGCAAGGCGATCTTCCAGAAGCAGTGCTTCACCTGCCATACAGCCGACAAGGGTGGCGCGAACAAGGTCGGTCCGAATCTGTGGGGCATCGTCGGCCGCAAGAAAGCGAGCCACGGGGGCTTCAGCTATTCCTCGGCGATGCAGGCCAAGGGCGGCGACTGGACCTACGAGGACATCAACCATCTGATCTTCAAGCCGGCAGCCTACGTGAAGGGCACCAAGATGGCCTTCGCCGGTCTGCCCAAGCCGCAGGAGCGCGCCGACGTGATCGCCTACCTGCGCACCATGGCCGATACGCCCGCACCGCTGCCGTAGAGGCCGTCTTGGCCGGGCCGGTTCCCGCCGAGCTGGTCGCTCTCGCCAATCGCCTAGCCGACGCCGCGCGGCCGATCGTGGCGCGCTACTTCCGCAGCGGCGTCGTCGTGGACGACAAGACCGATGCCAGCCCCGTCACCATCGCCGATCGCGAATCCGAAACGGCGATGCGCGCCCTGCTCGACGCGCAGGTCCCGGCGCACGGCGTGTTCGGCGAGGAGCACGGCGCCGTGCGCACCGACGCCGACTACGTCTGGGTGCTCGATCCAATCGACGGCACCAAGGCCTTCATCACCGGCCTGCCGATCTTCGGCACGCTGATCGCGCTACTGCATCGCGGCGTGCCGGTGCTGGGCATCATCGATCAGCCGATCCTCGGCGAGCGCTGGCTGGGCGTGGCGGGCGAAACATCGACCTTCAACGGCCGGCCGATCGGCGTGCGCGCCTGCGGAGCACTCGACCGGGCCTACATGTACTCGACCGCGCCGATCATGTTTCCCGGCGCCTTCGAGAAGCGCCACGAGGCGCTGACGCAGCGCGTAAAACTGTTCCGCTGGGGCGGCGACTGCTACGCCTACGGCCTGCTGGCGTCCGGCCATGTCGACCTGGTGGTCGAGAACTCGCTCAAGCTCTACGACTTCGCCGCCCTGGTGCCGGTGATCCTGGGCGCCGGCGGCCTGATCACCGACTGGCGCGGCCAGGCCCTCGACGTCAATTCCGACGGCTCCGTCATCGCTGCCGGCGACGCCGCGATCCATCGCGCTGCGATCGAGATCCTGACCAGCGACGCAGCGCCGGCGGCGCCCGAGGCACGACGCGGCGTGGGCTGACGTTCTTCGCTGGGAGCGCGCCACTCCGATGGCGCTCATAGGATGTGTAACCGGCAGGAAGAGCGCCATCGGAGTGGCGCGCTCCCCGCGATGAAGATCAACCCGTCTGCGCCTGCCAGGTCGGGCGATCGATATCGAACCACACGACGTCCTTGAAGCTCTTGTATTCGACGCGGCGGCGATAGGTGAGGCCGATGCGCTTCATCACGGCTTGCGATGCGTGATTGTCGGGCAAAGTGATGGCGAAGATCAGGTCGAGCGCCAGGGTCTCGAAGCCGAAGGCGAGCGCCGCGCGCGCCACCTCGGTGGCGTAGCCCTTGCCCCAGGCATCGGGATGCAGCGCCCACAGCACCTCGGTCTGTCCGAATTCCGGGACGAAGTTCAACCCGCCGTGGCCGATCAATCCGCCGTCTCGGAAAATTCCCCACGGCGCACGCTGGCGCTCGTGCCACGCCGTGGCGAAGCGTTTGATGGTCGCCCGCGCCGACTCCACGGGATCGCCCGACGCCGGCGGCAGCCACTGGGCGACTTGCGGATGGAAGCGCATGGCGGCGTAGGCTTCGGCGTCGGCCGGCCCCAGCGGTCGCAGGGTCAGGCGCTCGGTCTGCAGCAGGGTCATCTTTACCAAACTTTACACGGCCGAGAGGTTGGCGAAACCGGCCAGGTCCATATCGCAGCCACGGGAAGAACCCCGCAAGGCTCAGGAGAATCCAAATGGCAACCATTGGCATTAAGACGATGATGGGGGCGCTGCTGGCCGGCAGCTTGGCGATCGGTGCTGGCGACATCGCCTTCGCCCGCGGCAGCGGCGCCGGCCACGACCCGGCGCACTTCCAGCAGCGCATCGAGAAGCGCGTCGACAAGGCCCTGTCGGGCACCGACGCGACGGCCGAGCAGAAGGCCAAGGTGCGCGAGATCGTGCAGGCCGCGTTCACGGACATGAAGGCGTTCCGCGACCAGCGCGTCGAGAACCGCAAGGCGATGGAGGCCGCAATGCAGGCGCCGACCATCGATCCGGCGAAGATCGAGCAGATCCGCGTCGCCCAGATGAAGATCGCCGACGACACGTCGAAGCGCTTCACCAAGGCGATGATCGACGCCGGCAACGTGCTGAGCGCCTCGCAGCGCCAGGCCTTCTTCAAGAGCTGGGGCGAGCACTTCGGCAAGCGCGGATGACATCCGGGCCGGCTCGGCCCGATACTGTGGCCATGGCCGAGCGCATCCTGATGATCGATGACGACAGCCGCCTCGCCGGGATGGTCTCCGACTATCTCGGCGGGGCGGGCTTTCGCGTCACCGTCGCCGGCACCGCTCAGTCGGGCGAGGCGCTGCTCAAGCGCGAGGCGTTCGACGCGGTCATCCTCGATCTCATGCTGCCCGATGCCGACGGCCTCGATCTCTGCCGCCGGCTGCGCGGCACGACCGACGTGCCGATCCTGATGCTGACGGCACGGGGCGAGCCGATGGACCGAGTCGTCGGACTGGAGATCGGCGCCGACGACTATCTCGCCAAGCCGTTCGAGCCGCGCGAGTTGCAGGCCCGACTGCGGGCCATCCTGCGGCGCAAGGGCGGCTTGGTGAAATCCGAGACGCTGCGCTTCGGGCGGCTGGAGATCGACAAGGGCGCACGGGTCGCTCGGGTCGACGGCGAGGAACGCACCATCACCTCCTACCAGTTCGCGCTCCTGCTGGCGCTCGCCGAACGCGCCGGCCGCGTGCTGTCGCGCGAGGCGCTGATGGACCTGCTGAAGGGCGAGAAGCTCGAAGCCTTCGATCGTTCCGTCGACGTCCACGTGTCGCGCATCCGCGCCGCGATCGAGGACGACCCGAAGAAGCCGCGCCGCATCCTCACGGTGCGCGGCGCCGGCTACGTCTTCGCCCGGGATCAGGATTGATGAGGGGCGCTTCATCCTCCTCCCCAGCAAAGCTGTGGAGGTGTCCGCGTCTTCGCGGACGGAGGGGTCATGCGCTGGGAGCGCGCCACTCCCGTGGCGCTCATGGGATGTGTGGTCAGCAAGAAGAGCGCCATCGGAGTGGCGCGCTCCCACCCATGACCCCTCCGTCGCCGTGTGACGGCGACACCTCCCCAGCGGAGCTGGGGAGGACTCTGACGCTCGCCTAGCCTCATGCACCGCCTTTACCTCCAATTCTACATGACCATCCTGGTGGTGCTGGCGGTGTTCGTCGGCGCCGTGGCGGTTCTGTGGTGGGTTGCCGAGGACGAGGCACGCACGCCGCAGTATCTCGACGTTGCCGCCGAGTTGACCGGCGCCTTGCTGCCCGAGGCCGATGCGCCGCTCGCCGAGCAGCGCAAGGCGCTCGAGGCGCTGCACCGCAAGCTCCGCTTCGACCTCGCCCTCTACCAGAAGAATGGCGACATGATCGCCATGGCGGGCCGGCCGCCGCCGCGCTTCGATCCCGGACGCGCCCGCACCGGCTGGCGGCGCGGGCCGGGCGGTCCGAACTTCACCCTCCACCTGCCGGATGGCCGCTGGCTGGTCGCACGGCAGGTTCGTGAGCGCCCCAATCCGATCTTCTGGGTCACCGCATTCCTCGCCCTGGTCGCCCTCGCCGTCGCCGTCGGCGCCTACCCGATCGTGCGCGGGCTCAGCCGGCGCCTCGAGAGGCTGAAGGACGGCGTCGAACGCTTCGGCAGCGACCTCGGCGCGCGGGTCAGGGTCGAGGGCCGCGACGAGGTGGCGGCGCTGGCCGCGAGCTTCAACCGCTCGGCGCAGCGCATCGAGGAGCTGGTGGCGGCGCACCGCCTGCTGCTCGCCAACTGCAGCCACGAGTTGCGCACGCCGCTCGCCCGCATCGCAGTCGCCGCCTCGCTGCTGGGCGACGGCGCCGACCCGAAGACCCGTCAATCGCTGAAGCAGGACATCGACGAGCTCGATCAGCTGATCGAGCAGATCCTGCTGGCAAGCCGGCTGGAGGCGCTGCCCATCCTGGAGCAGCTCGAGCCGGTCGACCTCCTGGCTCTGGTGGCCGAGGAAGCCGCGCGCTACGACCTCGAGGCAACGGGAACTCCCGTCACGGTGTCGGGCGACCGCCTGCTGCTGCGCCGCCTGATTCGCAACCTGATCGAGAATGCGCGGCGGCATGGCGGCGACGGGCCGATCAGCCTGTCGGTGGAACGCGCCGGCGAGCGCGCCGTGCTCGAGGTTTCCGATCGCGGCCCCGGCGTCCCCGAAGCGGAAAGGCAGCGCATCTTCGAGCCGTTCTATCGTCCGGCCGGCAGCCGGGAGAGCGGCCGTGGCAGCGGGCTCGGCCTGGCGCTCGTTCTCGACATCGCCCGCCGCCATGGCGGCAACGCCGTTTGCTTGGCGGCAGACGGCGGCGGCAGCCGCTTCCGCGTCGACCTGCCAGCCACCTAAGATGCCGGTGAACGGTCGTTCGCCGGAGGAGGCAGCCCATGGATTTCGACATTCCCGCCGACATCTCGGCCTACCTGCGCGAGCTCGACGACTTCATCGAGCGCGAGATCCGGCCGCTCGAGCGCGAGAACGACAACATTCGCTTCTTCGACCATCGTCGCGAGCACGCCCGCACCGACTGGGACAATGACGGCCAGCCGCGCCATGAATGGGAGGCCCTGCTGGCCGAGATGCGCCGCCGCGCCGACAAGGCGGGTCATTTGCGCTTCGCGCTGCCGAAGGAGCTGGGCGGCAAGGACGGCTCCAACCTCGCCATGGCGATCATCCGCGAGCATCTCGCCCACAAGGGGCTCGGCCTGCACAACGACCTGCAGAACGAGAGCTCGATCGTCGGCAATTTCCCGGTGGCGCTGCTGCTGCATCGCTTCGGCACCAGGGAGCAGAAGGAGCGCTATCTCGAAGGCATGCTGACCGGCAAGGAGCGCATCGCCTTCGGCCTGACGGAGCCCAACCATGGCTCCGACGCCACCTTCATGGAGACCACTGCCACGAAGCAGGGCGGCGACTGGGTGATCAACGGCATGAAGCGGTTCAACACCGGCATGCACACCGCCACGGTCGACCTGGTGTTCGCCCGCACATCGGGCAAGCCGGGCGACGCGCGCGGCATCTCGGCCTTCCTGACGCCGGTCACGTCGCCGGGCTTCAAGGTCGAGCACATGTGGTGGACCTTCAACATGCCGTCCGACCATGCCGAGGTGTCGCTCACCAACGTCAAGGTGCCGGCGTCGTCCATGCTGGGCGAGGAAGGCCGCGGCCTCGACGTCGCCCAGACCTTCGTGCACGAGAATCGCATCCGCCAGGCCGCCTCGAGCCTCGGCGCCGCGCAGTACTGCATCGACATGTCCGTGGCCTACGCCCGGAACCGCAAGGTGTTCGGCAAGGCGCTGGCCAGCAACCAGGCGATCCAGTTCCCGCTCGCGGAGCTGCATACCGAGGCCGAGATGACGCGCGGGCTGGTGCGCAAGACGGCCTGGCATCTCGATCGCCAGCACCACATGCAGGTCAGCGAATGGGTGGCGATGTCGAACTACCGCGCCAATCGCCTGGTCTGCGAAGCGGCCGACCGCGCCATCCAGGTCCATGGCGGCGTCGGCTACTCGCGCCACACGCCGTTCGAGCACATTTATCGCCACCACCGGCGCTATCGCATCACCGAGGGTTCCGAGGAGATCCAGATCCGCCGCGTCGCCGGCGCACTGTTCGGCTTCTGGGGCGCCCAGAAGGCGTCGACGGCGCCACGCGAGGGGTGACGCTCTTTTCTCTCTCCTCCCCAGCTTCGCTGGTACAGGTGTCCGCGTCTTCGCGGACCTGCCTTCGCCGAAGCGAAGCCGCTTCGGCGAAGGCAGGTCGCGGTATGACGGCGACACCTCCCCAGCGGAGCTGGGGAGGAGGTAAGCTCACCCCTTGTCCGCCAAGCCTTCCCGTTTCACCGGCGACGCCGTGATGGTCGCCACGACCATGCTGCTCGGGTCGAGCTATCCGTTTGCCAAGGATGTGCTCGCCGTCATGAGCCCGCTGCTCTACAGCGCGTCGCGCTATCTCGTGGCCGGCCTGTTCCTGCTCGCCGTCGTGGCGCTGATGCGCCGGCCGATCGCCCTGCCGCGGCGCGACTGGGTGCCGATCGTCGTTCTGTCGCTGGTCGGCGTCGGCCTGTTCCAGGCCTGCTGGGGCCTGGCGATGGCCCGCACGCCGCCGTCCGTCGGCTCGATCGTCATGACCACGACCACCGCCTTCTCGGCCATCCTGGCGTGGTTCGGCGGTCGCCGGCTGCCTGTCCTGGGCTGGACCGGCATCGCGATCGCCTTCGCCGGCGTGGTCGTGGTGGTCAACAATTCGCTCAGCGCCTGGACCCTGTCCCCGGGCGGCCTCGACGGCGTCGGGCTGTGGCTACTCGCCGCCTTCGCCTGGGCGCTCTATGTCGAGCGCGGCGCGCCCTACAATCTCCGGCTTGGGGCGCTGCCGGTCATGGCCTGGACGACCCTGATCGGCTCCCTGCTCCTGATGCCGATCGCCCTGCTCTTCGACTCGCTGGGCGAGTTCGGCCGGCTCGACGACCGGCTTCTGGGCTACTGGCTCTACACGGCGATCTTTCCGGTCGGCGTCGCCTTCCTCGGCCTGACCGTCGGGCTCGACCGGCTCGGGGTCAGCCGGGTCATGGTCTACATGTACCTGATCCCGATCGCCGGAGTCGGCCTGTCAGCCGCGTTTTTCGGCGATCCGCTGACGCCGGCCCGGGTGTTGGGCGGGCTGGTGGTGCTGCTGGGCGTCATTCTGACGCGTCTCGCGCTCGACCGCGCGGCGCGCCTTCCTGTATGAACGGGGCCGGCCCACTTAGGGCTCCAAGGCGAAAGGACACGCAGGAATGGCCCGCCCGGCCAGGAAAAAGGCGCCTCCCCAGGCCACGACCGAGATCCTCGTCACCCCCGGACAGGGCGGGCGGCGGGCGTTCGTCGCGCGGGCGACCAAGGAGACGCGCATCGCCGCCGCCATAAATCTCGACGGCACCGGCAAGTACGACATCGAGACCGGCATCGGTTTCCTCGACCACATGCTCGAGCAGCTGAGCCGCCACAGCCTGATCGACATCACGCTGCGCGCCGAGGGCGACCTGCATATCGACTATCACCATACGACCGAGGACAGCGGCATAGTGCTCGGCGAGTGCCTGGCCAAGGCGCTGGGCGACCGCGCCGGCATCCGCCGCTACGGCGCCGCCCACATCCCGATGGACGAGACACTGACCGAGGTGGCGCTCGATGCCTCCAACCGGCCATACCTCGTCTGGAAGGTGACTTTCAGCAAGCCCAAGCTCGGCACGATGGATACCGAGCTGTTCAAGGAATGGTTCCAGGCCTTCGCCCAGCTGGGTGGCCTCACCCTGCATGTCTGGAACCATTACGGCGAGAACAACCACCACATCGTCGAGAGCTGCTTCAAGGGTCTTGCCCGGGCGCTGCGCATCGCGGTCGAGATCGATCCGCGGCAGGCCTCGGCGGTGCCCAGCACCAAGGGCGTGCTCTGACGAAACCACATCGCCTAAAGCACATTCTGTTTGGCCGGCAGCCGAACGGGATGTGCCTCTTGCAACAACCACTCCCCGCGCGCGCTCCAGGGCTTCCATGACTGTCGCCATCGTCGATTACGGCTCCGGCAACCTGCGGTCTGCCGCCAAAGCCTTCGAACGCGCCGCCCGCGAGAGCGGGCTGGACGACCGCGTGCTGGTGACCGCCAACCCGCACGACGTCGCCGCCGCCGATCGAATCGTGCTGCCCGGCGTCGGCGCCTTCGCCGACTGTCGCGCCGGCCTGTATGGTGTCCCCGGGATGGTCGACACCCTGCAGCGCGAGGTCATCGAGCGCGGCAAACCGTTCCTCGGCATCTGCGTCGGCATGCAGCTCATGGCCACGCGTGGCGTCGAGTACGGCGTGCATGCCGGACTCGACTGGATCGACGGCGACGTGGTGCGCATAGACCCCAAGCGCGGATCGGGCACCACCGTCCTGAAAATCCCGCATATGGGCTGGAACGAGCTGTCGGATCTCGCGCCGCATCCCCTGCTGGCCGGCATCGCGCCCAGAGATCACGCCTATTTCGTCCACTCCTTCCAGCTCGAGGCGCGCAAACGGGAGACTGTCCTGGCGCTGACCGACTACGGGGGGCCGATCACCGCCATGGTGGGCCGCGACAATGTCGCCGGCACCCAGTTCCACCCGGAGAAGAGCCAGGCGACGGGGTTGCGCCTGATCACCAACTTCCTGCGCTGGAAGCCGTGAGGTTGTGCCCCCCCGATTACGGGGGGAGGAAAATGAGTCACCGCGCCGGCTCCGCCGAAACACCGCTCGGCCGGCCCGATGGCAGCGGCTGGTGGGCATTGCGGCCGGCGGCGTCCCACATCAGGCGGGGATCGAAGGCTTCGGCGGCGAAGATGGTGATGAACACGACGGCGCAGAAGGCGAGCGCACCGATGCCGGGCTCGATGGTGACGGCGTTGCCGAACTGGACGAGGGCGCCCAGCAGCGATTCCATGAAGATGTCGACCATCGACCAGCGTCCGACCCAGGCGACGATGTGATAGAGCACCGTGCGTTCGCGCAGCAGGATGCCGGCTCCCGCTTCCGGATGCCCGAGCTGGACGGCCAGCAGCATGACCACCAGGGCGAGCAGCTTGAACATCGGCACCAGGATGCTGGCGAAGAAGACGAGCAGCGCCAACGGGTACATCTGCGCAGCGAGCAGCTCCTCGACCCCGCCCATGATGGTGCTGGGCTGGCCCGCCCCCAGCTGGATCACGGTGAGCACCGGATAAACGTTGGCGGGCACATAAAGCACGGCGGCGGCGATGACCAGGGCCCAGGTGCGCGAGATGCTGCCGGGCTTGCGTTCGTGCAGCGTCGAGCCGCAGCGCGGGCAATGGCCATCGCCATCGGCCGGAACCGACACCAGGCCGCAGCCCTCGCAGCCGACCGAGCCGGGCCGCAGGTGGAGCAGCGACGGCGAGTCGGTGCGCGGGGGCATCGGCGCGTGGGTCTGGCCGCGCCGCTCGATCTCCTCCCACACCGCCTGGGGATCGAGGGCGAGCTCTGCCCAGACGATCACCACGGTGAGCGCGGCCAGGGCATAGACGGCGGCGCCGAGCTCGATCGTCACCAGGTCGCCGAGCTTGGTATAGGCGACGAACACGCCGAGCAGCAGCACCTCGAGCATCGCCCACAGGCCGATCTTCCGCGAGATCAGGAAGATGCCGCGCAGGTTGGGCGGCAGCACGCTCATCTTGAGGCCAATGAGCACGTAGATCGTGCCGAGAAACTTGATCAGCGGGGCGATCGCGGTGGTGAAGGCGACGGCGATCGCGAGCGGCCACAGGCCACGATTGACCAGCTCGAGCGGACCCGACTCCAGCGTGGTCGCGTGCACGATGCCGGCGGTCGAGACCTTCATCAGCATCGCAAGCCACACCACCGCGAACAGCGCCAGACTGGCGAAGGTCAATGCCAGATGATGGTTCAGCGGGTCGGCCCGCGTGAAGCGCAGCGCGGTGCCGCATCGCTGGCAGTTGCAGCGCAGGTTCGGCGCCATCGCCGGCACGACCTGGAACAGGCCGCAACCCGGGCATTCGTGCAGCTGGGCCCGAGTCACCGGCGTGGCGCTTGCCTCCGCCATGGCGCGGCTAGGGCTGCAGCAGGGCGGCAATGCCGTCGGCGAGCTCGCCCACCGCATCGCTGATCGCCGCCACCAGGCCCCGGATGTCAGGAGCAGGCGTCGGCCTGGAAATCGAGAAGTTGCGTGCCGCCATGCGCCGTGGACGATTGAACTCCGCGGCGACCTGGGCATTGAGGATGAGCGTCCCCGCCTTGTCGGCATCGAGCCGCTGGATGTTGACGCCGACCACGACATTGGGATCGACCGATATCGCGCCGCTCTCGGCATAGACCGAGCTGTTGGGCAGGCGCTGGCCAAGCTCGCTTACAAGAACGCGCGCCAGCATGGCGCCGAGCGACTCGCCCCACCAGTCGTTCGCCATGATGTCGAGCTTGAAGCCCTCGGACGACCGCACGATCTCGCGACGGTCGAGGTAGCTCGCGAGCCCTATATCCTTGACCATCACGATCTTGGGACCGGCCGGGAGGGTCGGGCCGGTCCGCGACACGATCGTGTAGTAGTTCGGTTCGGGGGACGCACCGCAGGCAGCCGCCACCAGCGGCAGGGCGAGACTCGCGAGCTTGCGTCGGCCGAGAGTCATCGCAATCATTCCTTGCCGGTGTTGGTCCGGCCCTTGATCAGGGCTTCGGGATGGCGCGACAGGAGGTCGGCCAAGGCCCGGATCGAGCGCGCGGTGTCGTTGAGCTGCGGCAGCAGGCGATCGAGATCGCGCCGGAAACGCGAATCGTCGCCATAGCCTGCATTGAGCGAGGCGAACAGCCGCCTGGCACCGGCCAGCGATTCCTGGAGCTGCGCGGCGATCTCCGGCAGGCGCTTCATCGCCGGCGTGCCGCCCTGGTCGAGCTTCCTGGCGATGTCCTGGACATCGAGCATGGCCTTCTCGAGTGCCGCCAGCGTCGTTTTGATCTGCGGGCCGTTGATGGTGTTGTCGAGACCGGTCGCGGCGCCCGAGATGCTCTTGCCGATACCATCGAAGTCGATGCGGTTGATCTTCGACAGGAGCTCTGCGGCGGAACGCGTGATGCTGTCGAAGCCACCCGCCTCGATCGCCGGGATGATGAAGATGTCGCCGTCGCGCTTCAGCTCCGCTGGCGGGGCGTCGGGCATCATCTGCAGGGCGACGATCTTGGAGCCGCTGATCAGGCTCGGCGCCTCCAGGGTGGCGCGCAGGCCGCGCTTGATCATCTCCTCGGCGAGCTTGCCCGGCTCGAGGCCCTTCACGGTGGCGATCCCGGTGACCCGGTCGGCCTCGACCCGGTAATGCACCGGAGCGACGATGCGATCCTTCGCCGGGTCATAGACGAGCCCGACGGAGGTCACCTCGCCGACCTTGAGACCATACAGTGTCACCTCGGCCCCGACCGACAGGCCGGCGACCGAACCGGGGAAGTAGGACAGGAGTTCCAACTGGTGCCCGAAGCCCGCCGTGCGCGCTGCTTCGCGGCTCGAGTAGAGGTGGAAGGTTTGATAGGGCTTGGCGGCCGCCTGCTTCGAGTCCGAGGGGGTGTCGAAGGCGACGCCGCCGAGCAGCACGGCGCGCAGCGATTCGACCTGAACGGAGATGCCCTCGGCGCCGAACTTGATGTTCATCCCCGAGGCGTTCCAGAACGTCGTGTCGAGGTGGACATACTGGTCGTAGGGTGCACGCACGAAGGCGTGAATGGTGACGTTCTCGGCCAGAGTAACCAGATCCCAGCCGAGCACCATGCCGACCTCGACATCGCGAAAGAATACTGGCGAGCCGAGGCTGATCGATCCCAGCCTGTGGGTCTGCAGCTTGAAGACCGTGCCCTTGGCCCATGCCCGCAGGATCGGCGGATCCTCCTCGCCGACGAAATCGCGCTTCGGCTGGCCCGTGGCGGTCGGCTGCGGCCGCATGCCAATGTAGGAGCCGGACAGCAGCGTATCGAGCCCGGTGATGTTGCCGGCGAAGAGCTGCGGCTTGACGACCCAGAAGATCGTCGTGTCGAGCAGCAACGGCTCGGCTTCGCGCGTCGTCTCCACCGTCACCTCGACGTGCGACAGGTCGGACGCGATGGCTATGCTCTTCACCGTGCCCATCACCACGTTCTTGTACTTGAGCTGCGACTGGCCGGCGGTCAGCCCGGCGGCCGTCTCGAAGCTGATCGTGATGGTCGGACCGCGCTTGGAATAGGTGTCCCACGCCAGCCAGGCGCCGATCAGCCCGGTGAGCAGCGGGACGATCCATACGAGGGGAATCCGGCGACGCCGGCGAACTGGCGCCGTCGGCAATGGTGCCGGTTCTGCGGTGTCGGTCATGTCCCCCCTGCGACAGCCTCCGCGGGCGAAGGTAGCTCAATTCGCCCGACCTGCAAGCACCGCTGGCCCGTTCGGTCCGTCAAATAATCGGGGGCCTCTTCGCCCAATTGTAGCCGTGCTCGGACTTCCTGTAGCCGTAGTCGAACAGGGCGCGCATGTACCGTGGTTCGAAGGGCTCCGTCAGCTCCATGTCGAAGTCGCGACCTATGTAGGCGAGGTTGTAGCCGACCCCGTCGCGCAGCGTGGTGTTGTAGATGCGGATAACGTCGTTGTAGCCGGACGCGGCAATCATGGTCGAGATGGCCCGGCCGGCGATGCCGAGGGTGCGGCGCTCGACCGTCGCCCATTCCGGGTCGAGCCGCCCGTTGCGGATGATGTAGGCATTTGCCTCGATGACCGGCTGGCCGCGGCGCTTGCGCTCCAGTCGATTCTCCGTCAGCGCCGCCGGGTAGAGGAAAGTCTGGGCGAAGGCGCCACCGTCGACATGCATCTCCTGATACGTCTTACCGTCCATCGTCACGTCGAGCATGGTGGGCGGAAAGGCACCCGGAATCGCCGCCGAGGCGAGCAGGATGCGGCGAATGGTTTCAACCGCCTTGGGATGACCGCTCTTGGCGATCGCGCCGACGTTCCAGATCACCGGCACCTGGGCATCGAGGTCGGTCGAGCCGATGAACAGCAGGCGTCCGGCGTCGTAGGCGGCGGCAATGGCGCGGATCATCCGGTCGTCGAGATATTTCGAGATGGTCTGGTAGAGCGGCTCGTTGTCGGCCATCGCGTCGCTGAACACGGCGGCGAGGAGGCGCCGCTTCGACAATATCTGGCTGGCGCTGGTCTCGGTATAGACGGCTCGCAGCTGCGGATCGTACTCCGGCCCCAGGAAGGCAAACGGGGCCGACAGGGCGCCGGTGCTGACGCCAGTGACGAGATCGAACACCGGCCGGGTGCCCTGCGCGGTCCAGCCGCACAGCAGCCCCGCCCCGAAGGCGCCGTTCTCGCCACCGCCCGAGATGGCGAGAAACTGCAGCTTGGACATGTCGGCGACCGATCGCGCGCCCCGAGCCTTCATCTGCGCCAGCATCGCGGCCATGAACTCCGATTCGAGCGGGCCCGCCCCCGAGGCCAGAAAGAAGCGCTCGTTCTTGAGGCCGAGAACGGTAGCCTTGGTGGTGCTGCCGAGTGGCACCGGCGGGCCACGGTCAGGCAGATCACACCCCGACAGAGCCGTCGTCCCAACGCCGCCTGCGGCAAGCCGCAGGAAGGCCCGCCTTGGTGGACGTTGCCATGACATCGGTGTCCCCCGCTCCACTCTGAGCATTCTCTTATTCCTTTTTCTTCGTCATCCCGAGAAGGGCGCTTGGCGTCGCAGGCGCGGCAGGCAGCCCGAAGGACCTGCCCTTCGACTGTGCTCGGGCAGGCGCTTCGCTGGATTTCGCTCGGGATGACGGTCTCTCCTGCCACATGCAAATGCCCGCCCCCGAGGCGTCACCGCTCCCGATCGTCGATGTCGCGCGCCAGGACCTCGCGCTTGCCGACATGATTGGCCGGGCTGACGACGCCCTCGCGCTCCATGCGCTCGACGATGCGCGCGGCGCGGTTGTAGCCGATCTGCAGATAGCGCTGGATGAAGCTGGTGCTGCACTTGCGCTCGCGCGCCACCAGCGCGATCGCCTGGTCGTAGAGCTGGTCGCTCTCGCCGTCCTCGCCCTCGCCCGCCGGGCCGGCAGCGCCCGCCTCGCCGTCCGGATCGTCGGTCACCGAATCGACATAGGCAGGCACACCCTGGGCACGCAGATGGCGCACCGCCTCCTCGACCTCGCCGTCGCTGACGAACGGCCCGTGCACGCGGGCGATCTTGCCGCCGCCTGCCATGTAGAGCATGTCGCCCTGACCGAGCAGCTGCTCGCCACCCTGTTCGCCCAGGATGGTGCGGCTGTCGATCTTCGAGGTTACCTGGAAGGAGATGCGGGTCGGGAAGTTGGCCTTGATGGTGCCGGTGATGACGTCGACCGACGGACGCTGCGTGGCCATGATGACGTGGATGCCGGCGGCGCGCGCCATCTGCGCCAGGCGCTGCACCGCGGCCTCGATCTCCTTGCCGGCGACCAGCATCAGGTCGGCCATCTCGTCGATGATGACCACGATGAAGGGCAGGGGCGTGAGGTCGATCTCCTCGTCCTCGAAGGTGGGCCGGCGGGTCTCGGGATCGATACCGGTCTGCACCTTGCGGGTCAGCGCCTGGCCCTTGCGCGCCGCCTCGCCCAGGCGCTCGTTGTAGCCGGCGATGTTGCGCACGCCGAGCGCGCTCATGGCGCGGTAGCGATCCTCCATCTCGCGCACCACCCACTTCAGCGCGACGATCGCCTTGCGCGGTTCGGTGACGACCGGGGTCAGCAGGTGAGGGATGTCCTGATAGACGCTGAGCTCCAGCATCTTGGGATCGATCATGATGAAGCGGCAGCGATCCGGCGGCAGGCGATAGAGCAGCGACAGGATCATGGTGTTGACCGCCACCGACTTGCCCGATCCGGTGGTGCCGCCGATCAGCAGATGCGGCATGCGCGCGAGGTCGGCGATCACCGGGTCGCCGCCGATATCCTTGCCGAGCGCCAGCGGCAGGCTGAGCCGATTGTCCTCGTAGTGGCGGGTCGACAGGAGCTCACGCAGGAACACCGTCTCGCGGCGCGCGTTCGGCAGCTCGATGCCGATGACGTTGCGGCCCGGCACGGTGGCGACGCGCGCCGACACCGCGCTCATCGAGCGGGCGATGTCGTCGGCCAGGCCGATCACCCGGCTCGACTTGGTGCCGGGTGCCGGCTCGAGCTCGTAGAGCGTGACCACCGGCCCGGGGCGCACTTTCACGATCTGGCCCTTGACCCCGAAATCGTCGAGCACCGTCTCGAGCAGGCGGGCGTTCTGCTCCAGCGCCTCCTCGTCGATCTTGGTGTCGACGCTGACGCGCGATGGCAGCGCCAGGATGTCGAGCGGCGGCAGGCGATACTCGCCGGTCGCCAGGTCGAGCTCGCGCTGACCGGCCTTGGCGGCACGCTTGCCCTGGGCCAGGGTGCCCTTGCGCTGGATGATCTTGACGCCGCCGGCGCCCGCGGATGCCGTCGTCGGCTCGGCGGGCAGCTCGTCCGGCGCGAAGGGGTTGTCCTCGCTGTTGGCGGCGGGTTGTTCTGCGCCTGCGGCGACAGGCGGCGCGGCGGAGGGCGGAGCGTCCTGCGCCGGCGGCAGGGCGACGGCCGGCCCGACCGTGGGTTCGCGTACGCTCTCCGGCGCCGGCGAGGCGGCGGCGCGATCGCGGCGGGCGAAGATCGGCTCGATGCGCATACCGGCCAGCCGATCGAACAGCGTGCGATCGCGCACCGACTCGGGCGGCGCATGCGGACGCAGCGGGACCGGCGACTCGGGAATGCCGTCGGTCGGCCGTTCGATGGGCGCGTTGGGCGCATCGACCAGCAGGGAATCGCGCGGCGGCAAGGGCGCGCCTTCCTCGGGGATCTCCTCGAAGCGCGCGGGATCGTACTGGCTGGCGTCGATCTCGCCCGGAATCTCGGCATAGCCGATCACGACCTCGGGCTGGTCGGCCTCCTCGTCGAGCGGCTTGGGTGTGCCGCGCCACAGGCCGATGGCGGCCCGCGCCAGCCACACGCTCCACAGCAGGGGCGCCCGCAGGATGCGGAAGATCAGCGGCAGGTCGGTGCGATTCATGCCGAGCGCCGGCGCCATGGCAATGAAGGCGAGCGCAGCACAGATCGGCTCGATGAGGGCGAGGCTGCCACCGCTCGAATGGGTCAGCACCAGCTCGCGGAACCGGCCGACCAGCGCCAGCCCGACGAGCCCGCCCGGCCCGGCGTGGGTGGCGGCGCTGCCGACGTCGCCGAGGCCGACGCAGGCCACGCTCATCATCAGGAGCGCCAGCAGCAGGAGGGAAAGGCGCAGGCCGAAGAAGCCGAGATGATGGGTGCGCACCATGCGCACGCCCCAGGTGATCAGCGCCACCGGCACCAGCATGATGGCGAGGCCGAACGTCTGCAGCAGCAGATCGGAGACGTAGGCGCCCGGCACGCCCATGATGTTGACCGGCGCACGGCCGGTCGCGTGGTTGAGCGACGGATCGGCCGAGCTGTAGGTGAACAAGGCCAGCAGCAGGACCATGCCGCCCGCAGCGACGCCGACGCCGATCAGCTCCATGGCGCGACGGTGCAGGAAATCACGCGACCCCTCCGGCAGGATCGACGTCTTGCGCACGAAGGAGGAGGTGGCGCCCATCATGGCCATGTCACAGCACCGCGGCGAGACGGCCCACCGCCTCGCGGGTGGTCTCCTCATCGTGCACGAGCGCCACGCGGATGTAGCGTTCGGCGGTGTTGATGCCGGCGGTTTCGCGGCAGACATAGGCGCCGGGCAGGACCTTGACGTGGGCCTCGCGCCACAGGCGGCGTGTCGCCTCCTCGCCGTCGCCGACATCGAGCCAGAGAAAGAAGCCGCCGGCCGGCGTGTAGTAGCCGAAGCGGTTGTGCAGCATCGACTCAGCGATGCGGAAGTTCCGCCGATACCATTCGCGCGTCTCGATGGGATGGGTTTCCTCGCGCCACAGTGCGGCCGACGCCTTCTGGACGGCAAACGGGATCTGCGGGCCGCCATAGGTCCGCCAGCGCAGCAGCATCGCCACCTGGCGCGGATCGCCGGCCATGAAGCCCGACCGCAGGCCGGCGGCGTTGGAGCGCTTGCTGAGCGAGTGGAACACCACGACGTTGCGGAACGGATCCTGGCCGCCGGTGTCGTCCATCGCCAGCGCCGCCTCGAGCGCTCCGACCGGCGCCTCGCGCGTGTAGATCTCGGCGTAGCACTCGTCGACCGCCAGCACGCAGTCGTACTCGCGGCATCTGGCGATCAGCTTCTGCAGATAGTCCAGGTTGGCGACCGCACCCTGCGGGTTGGCCGGCGAGCAGAGATAAACCACCGACAGGCGCTGCCACGTCGCCTCGTCGATGGTGTCGAAGTCGGGCAGGAAGCCGTTCTCGGCGGGGGCGTTGACCAGCAGCGGCTCGGCGCCGGAGAGCACCGCCCCGCCGAGATAGGCCTGGTAGAACGGGTTGGGGAGCGCAATGACCGGCCTGGCGCCATTCTTCTGCTGCGGCGTCGCCACCGTGGCGATTATGTAGACACCCTCCTTGCTGCCCGCCGTCGGCATGACGTGGCGCGCCGGGTCGAGCAGGCCGTCGGGAAGCCGATAGCGCCGGCTGAGCCATTCGACGATCGCCTGATTGAGATCGGGAATACCCTGGTTGGGCGGATAGCGGTTCCAGCCGTCGATCTCGTCGGCGACGATCTGGCGGGCGAACGCCGGCATCCGCCCCTGCGGCTCGCCGACAGACATGTTGATCATCGACAGATTGGCCGGCGGCGCGATCGGCGCAATGAGGGTGTTGAGCCGCGCGAACGGAAAATCGGTCAACGTTTCCGTCAGGCGCGGGTTCAGCATCGAGACCACCCAATAGGCCCACTCAGGCCGCGATAAAGCAATGCACCCAGCAGCAGGGAGCCCCCTCCTGCCGGGGAGATTATGTGGCCATTCTAGGGAACAAATTAGGCAGTCACAACAAAGGAATAGGCAGCTTTCCTCAGGCCTGTTTTCATTCTCCTCCCCAGCTCCGCTGGGGAGGTGTCGGCGTCTTCGCCGACGGAGGGCTCATGAGGCTCAAGATTCATGATTCTTGACCCCTCCGTCGCGTATGACGCGACACCTCCCCAGCGGAGCTGGGGAGGAGGAACATGACCCCTACTGCACCCGCTCGCCGTGCAAGGCGGTGTCGAGGCCTTCGGTCTCCTCGTCGCGGCTGACTCTGAGGCCGACCAGGGCGTCGACGATCTTGAGCACCACCCAGGTGCCAATGGCGCAGAAGACGCCGACCACGACCACGCCATAGAGCTGGGTCAGGATCTGGCCGCCATTGCCGTCGACCAGCCCGACGGGTTGTCCCTTGTTGACGTCGTTGATGAACCGGGTGGCGAACACCCCGACCAGGATCGTGCCGACGATACCGCCCACGCCGTGCACGCCGAAGACGTCGAGCGAGTCGTCGTAGCCCAGGCGATTCTTCAGCACGACCGACGCCCAATAGCAGACCAGGCCGGCGATGACGCCGATCACCAGTGCCGCCCACGGCTCGACATAGCCGGCAGCCGGGGTGATGGTGCCGAGCCCCGCGACCGCACCCGTCAGGATGCCCAGAACCGAGGGCTTGCCGCGGCTCGCCCATTCGACCGCCATCCACACCAGCGCCGCCACCGCCGCCGAGATATGGGTGTTCAACATGGCACTACCGGCCAGTTCGCCGGACGACAGCGCCGATCCGGCATTGAAGCCGAACCAGCCGACCCACAGCAGCGAGGTGCCGATCATGGTGAGGACGAGATTATGCGGCGCCATGTACTCGGTGCCGTAGCCCTGCCGACGGCCGATCACGAGGCAGCAGACCAGGCCCGCCACGCCGGCGTTGAGGTGGACGACAAGCCCGCCGGCAAAGTCGAGCACACCGGCTGTGCCGAGGAAGCCGCCGCCCCACACCCAGTGCGCGACCGGCACGTAGACGACCAGCAGCCACAGCGCCATGAACCACATCATGGCGGAGAACTTCATGCGCTCGGCGAAGGCGCCGGCGATGATCGCCGGAGTGATGACGGCGAACGTCGCCTGGTACATCAGGAAGACATTCTCCGGCACCGTCTTGGCCAGGGCATGGACACTTCCCTGCAGGCCGGCCCCGAAAGCCCGCGACAGGGATCCGATCGCACCGTTCAGCGCCGCGCCATCGGTGAAGGCCAGCGTGTAACCGACGACGAACCAGAGTACGGTCACCAGCGCGGCGACGGCGAAGGCCTGCACGGCGGTCGCAAGCACGTTCTTCTTGCGCACCATGCCGGCGTAGAACAGCGCCAGCCCCGGGATGTTCATCATCAGCACCAGCGCCGTGGCGACCAGCAGCCAGGCGGTGTCTCCGGTATCGATGGTGGGCTTGTCGGCCGCGGACGCGGCGCACGGTATCGTCATCGCGCACGCCAGCGGCGCGCCGATACGCATGACCATCCTCTGCATTGTCTCTCCCGTGTCGTCTTGTCTTGTTGTCTGCAGTATCGTGTCTTGTCGTGTCAGCCGCTTCGCCCGCTCCTCACGCGGCCAATGGGGCTCGATTCGCAGGGTTGGCGCTAAAGCGCGTTGGATCCCGTTTCGCCGGTGCGGATGCGCAGCGCCTGCTCGACCGGCGTGACGAATATCTTGCCGTCACCGATCTTGCCGGTGTGCGCCGCCTTCTGGATCGCCTCGACCGCGCGTTCGACCTGGGTGTCGTCGACGACGATCTCGACCTTCACCTTGGGCAGGAAGCTCACCAGGTACTCGGCGCCGCGATAGATCTCCGTCTGCCCCTTCTGCCGGCCGAATCCCTTCACTTCGCTCACCGTCAGGCCGGACACGCCAACGCCAGTCAGGGCGTCCCGCACCTCGTCGAGCTTGAACGGCTTGATGATGGCGGACACGAGCTTCATGCACTTCCCTCCTGCTCTCCGGCTGTCGAGCACTAGACTGGCGCCTGCGATGGCTGGCGTCAAACTCGGGCAAAAAAGTGGCCCGGCGACGACGCGCCGGGCCTGGAGTGACCGCCGCGACACGGGAGCGGCGGCGATGAGGGAACCAGGGAGGAGGCCGGGTTCCCGGGACGTGAGCAGGCGTCTACTGGTGGACGGTCTCGCCGTGGAGATTGATGTCGAGTCCTTCGACCTCCTCCTCGGCGGTGACGCGCAGGCCGATCAGGGCGTCGACGATCTTGAGGATGATGAAGGTCGCGATGGCGCACCACGCGATGCACACCAGCGAGCCCCACAGCTGAGTGAGGACCTGGCCGGGGTTGCCGTCGATCAGGCCCTTCTTGCCTTCACCGCCGATCACCTCGATAGCGAACACGCCTGTCAGGATGGCGCCCGTGAAGCCACCGACGCCATGAACGCCGAACGCATCCAGGGAGTCGTCGTAGCCCATGGCATGCTTGAGGCCGGTGGCGCCCCAGAAGCAGATCAGACCGGCAACGATGCCGATCACCAGGGCACCCATCGGGTTGACGAAGCCGGACGCCGGGGTGATCGCCACCAGACCGGCGACCGCGCCCGAGATGATGCCGAGGACCGACGGCTTGCCGCGCGTCACCCATTCCGCGAACATCCAGGCGAGTGCGGCGGCCGCCGTCGCGAACTGCGTCACCGCCATCGCCATGCCGGCGTTGCCGCTGGCGGCGCCCGCCGATCCGGCATTGAAGCCGAACCAGCCGACCCACAGCAGTGAGGCGCCGATCACCGAGTAGACGAGGTTGTGCGGCGCCATGTTCTCGGTACCGAAGCCCTTGCGCTTGCCGATGACGAGGGCGCAAACCAGACCGGCCACGCCGGCATTGATATGGACCACGGTACCGCCGGCGTAGTCGAGCACGCCCCAATCGCCCAGGAAGCCGCCGCCCCACACCCAGTGGGCGATCGGCGCATAGACGATCAGCGACCACAGGGCCATGAACCACATCATGGCCGAGAACTTCATGCGCTCGGCGAACGCCCCGGCGATCAGCGCCGGCGTGATGATGGCGAAGGTCAGCTGAAAGCACATGTACACGGTCTCGGGAATGGTCTTGGCGAGATCGTGCACGCCGTCGAGCGTGAGTCCGCGCATGAAAATGCGGCCGAGACCGCCGATGATCGTGCTGCCGGAAGTGAAGGCGAGGCTGTAGCCGATGATCAGCCACAGCACGGTGATCAGGCAGGTGACGGCGAAGCTCTGCATTGCCGTGGCAAGCACGTTCTTGCGGCGCACCATGCCGCCGTAGAACAACGCCAAGCCGGGGATGGTCATCATCAGCACCAGCGCCGTCGACGTCAGCATCCAGGCGGTATCGCCGGTATCGAGCTTGGGCTTCTCGTCGGCCGCCAGGGCGAGTGCCGGCAGAAGCAGCGAACCGGCCGCCCCGACGCCGGCAAGCAACGCGTAGAACTTGCGCTTCATCGTATGTCCCTCTGATTCTTGTTCGGTCATCGACTGTTCGTGATGGTCATCGAATGATTGGATGGCTGTTCGCGATCACAGCGCTTCGATGCCGGACTCGCCGGTGCGGATACGGATCGCGTGCTCGATGGGCATGACGAAGATCTTGCCGTCGCCGATCTTGCCGGTGCCGGCCGCCTTGCGGATGGTTTCGACCGCCCGCTCGACCATGGCATCGTCGAGCACGACCTCGATCTTGACCTTGGGCAGGAAGCTCACCGCGTACTCGGCGCCGCGATAGATCTCGGTCTGCCCCTTCTGCCGCCCGAAGCCCTTAACTTCGCTGACCGTCAGACCCTGGATGCCCAGGGCGGTGAGCGAATCGCGGACATCGTCGAGCTTGAATGGCTTGAAGATCGCCATGACCATTTTCATTCAGCTGCCCTCCAACAGGCGGAACGCCCGCCCCCAAATACTCGGGCGAGGCAGCAGCAAGGCGCGTGCCAGATCGGGTCACGGATTGTGTCGATACCTTGGCATTGGACTTGCAGAATTGGGGCAAGAAGTAACGAAGTTGAGTTGGGGGTGGTCGTGTTGCTCAAAAAAATTGCAAAATTTGGTATTGCCCTGTTTATAATCAGCGCAGCCGGTGCAGGAAGTGCCCAGACTCCACCGGCAACCCCGTCGACACCGACGGCCCCCCCTGTCGAGAAGGAGACCTGGAAAGGTCCGTTTGGCGGCACCTTCACAGCGAGCTTCGCTTTTGCGACCGACTATTCCTACCGCGGCATCTCGCAGACCCAGCGTCAGGTCGCCGTCCAGGCAGCAGTCGGCTACGAGACGCCGTCCCTGTTGCTCGGCCAGGATGCCGCGCTCAGCGCCTATGTCGGCGCCTGGGGCAGCAACGTGAACTTCCCCGGCACCGGTACCACCGCCGAGATCGACCTGCTCGCCGGCTTCAAGCTCAAGGCACTCGACGAGAAGCTCACCTTCGACCTGGGCTACATCCGCTACAACTACCTCAGCGCGCCGGCCAGCCTGTACTACGACTTCAACGAGTTCGGCCTGGTCGCCGCCTACGATTTCGGCGTCGCCCAGGTGAGCGCCGCGCTGCGCTACAGCCCCAACTTCTTCGCCAATTCCGGCAACGCCTGGTACAAGTGGGGCCAGGTCGCCGTCCCGCTCTCGTTCATCAACATCAACGAGAACGTCTCGTTCAAGCTGTTCGGCACCATCGGCAACCAGTATGTCGAGCGCTACGCCTTCTACGGCATTCCCTACGACAACTATTGGGACTGGCAGATCGGCCTGGCCGTTAACGTCTACGGCTTCGACCTCAGCATCGCCTATGTCGATACCAACATCGACATCCAGGGCTGCCTCAACACCTACAACTGCGAGGCGCGCGCCATCTTCACCGTCAGCAAGTCGTTCTGAGCTCCTCATTGTCCTCCCCAGCGTCTTCGCTGGGGAGGTGCCCCGTCATACGGGGCGGAGGGGTCATGAGTCATGATTCCATGACCCCTCCGTCGCCGTAAGACGCATCTCCCCAACGTCTTCGCTGGGGAGGAGAATGAGCGCCTGTTGCAGCCGACCCGCCCGGCTGCCATCTATGGACCATGAGGGGCAAGCCGACCGATCTCGTCGTCGTGGGCGCCGGCCCGAACGGCAGCCTGCTGGCGCTTGCCGCCGGCGAGGCGGGGCTCGGCACGGCGCTGGTCGACCGGCTGCCGCTCGACGCCCTCGTCGACCCCGCATTCGATGGCCGGACCACCGCCATCGCCTATACCAGCCAGCGCCTGTTCTCGGCACTCGGCGTGTGGCCCGAGCTCGCCGGGCAGGCTGAGCCGATCCTCGACATCCGCATTTCCGACGCCGGGCATGACGGCCGGCCGAGCCCGCTGTTCCTGCATTTCGACCATCGCGAAGCGACCGCCGACGACGGCAGCGAGCCGCCGCCGATGGGCTGGATCGTGGAGAACCGGTTCCTGCGCGCCGCCCTGTTGCGCCGGCTGGCCGCCTGTCGGCAGGTCGAGCTGATCGCGCCCGACGAGGTGGTGGAAACCCGGCGCGACGCCGACGGCGCCGAGCTGACGCTGCGAAGCGGCCGGCGCCTGACGACGCGGCTGGTGGCCTCGGCCGAAGGGCGGTTCGGCGCGCTGCGCGAGGAAGCCGGCATCGGCGCCCGGTCGTGGTCGTACCGCCAGATCGCGATCGTGCTCGTGGCGCGTCACGAGAGGCCGCATCGCGGCGTCGCCCAGGAGAAATTCCTGCCCGGCGGGCCGTTCGCCATCCTGCCGATGCGCGACGGGCCGGCAGGCGAGCATCGATCGTCGATCGTGTGGACCGAGGAGGCCGCGCTGGCGCGGCGCATCCTCGACACCGATCAGGCCCGCTTCAATTCCGAGTTCGCGCGGCGCTTCGGCGACCATCTCGGCCAGGTCGAGCCGATCGGCCCGCGCTGGTCGTACCCGCTCAGCCTGGTCCATGCCGAGCGATACGTCGACACGCGGCTGGTGCTGGTGGGCGACGCCGCGCACGGCATCCATCCCATTGCCGGCCAGGGCTACAATCTCGGCGTGCGCGACATCGCGGCCCTGGTGGAGGTGCTGATCGACGGCAAGCGCCTCGGCCTCGACATCGGCGACGCCCATTCGCTCGAGCGCTACGCGCGCTGGCGCCGGGCCGACAATTTCACCATGGTCGCCGCCACTGACCTCCTGAATCGGCTGTTCTCCAACGACGTGCCGCCGCTCAGGCTGCTGCGCGACGTCGGCCTGGCGGCGGTCAACCGGATGCCGCCGCTGCGCCGTTTCTTCGTGCGCCACGCCATGGGCCTGGTCGGCGACCTGCCCAAGCTGATCCGCGGCGAACGGCCATAGCGTTCATGCCCTTCCGGACCGCGGGCGTCCCGCCCGCTCTTCCTTGGACCGCGGGCGTCCCGCCCGCTCTTCCTTGGACCGCGGGCGTCCCGCCCGCTCTTCCTTGGACCGCGGGCGTCCCGCCCGCTCTTCCTTGGACCGCGGGCGTCCCGCCCGCTCATCATCATCGTAATCATCATGAGCGGGCGAGACGCCCGCGGTCCGGATGAGCATGAACGCTGCCGACTGGACTAACCGCCTCGCCCACCCTATCTCAGGGGCCGAAAATCGAAGGAATTCGCATGGCTCAAGCGCAAGTCCCCGTGACCGTGCTGACCGGCTATCTCGGCGCCGGCAAGACAACGCTGCTCAACCGCATCCTGAGCGAGCAGCATGGCAAGAAGTACGCCGTCATCGTCAACGAGTTCGGCGAGCTCGGCATCGACAACGACCTCGTGGTCAACGCCGACGAGGAAGTGTTCGAGATGAACAACGGCTGCATATGCTGCACCGTGCGCGGCGATCTGATCCGCATCATCGAAGGGCTGATGAAGCGCAAGGACAAGTTCGACGGCATCCTGGTCGAGACCACCGGTCTCGCCGATCCCGGCCCGGTGGCGCAGACCTTCTTCACCGACGACGAGGTCAAGGCGCGGACCCGGCTCGACGCCATCGTGACGGTGGTCGACGCCAAGCACTTCCTGGGTCAGCTCGAGCAGGGTCACGAAGCGGAGGAGCAGGTTGCCTTCGCCGACGTGGTCCTGCTGAACAAGGCCGACCTCGTGAGCGCCGATGAGCTCGCCAGGGTCGAGGACAGGATCCGCACGATCAATCGCTACGCCAAGGTCTACAAGACGGAGAAGAGCCGCATCGAGCTGGAGGCCATCCTCGACAAGGGCGCGTTCGACCTGAAGCGCATCCTCGAGTTCGAACCCGACTTCCTGCATCACGGCCACGACCACGATCACGAGGAAGAGGTGGCGAGCCTGTCGCTCACCGCCGACCGACCGGTCGACCCGGACAAGTTCCAGAAATGGATGAGCGCGCTCCTGCAGTTGCGCGGTCCCGACATCTTCCGCAGCAAGGGCATCCTGGCGATCCAGGGTGCGCCGCGGCGCTACGTCTACCAGGGCGTCCACATGATGATGGACAGCGATTGGGGCACACCCTGGAAAGAAGGCGAGGATCGTTCGAGCAAGCTCGTCTTCATCGGCCGCAACCTCGATGGCGCGAACCTGCAGCGCGGCTTCGACGACTGCCTCGCCCCGGCGTGAAGCCCGACCTCTCCCGCCCGTCGATGGCCGAGCGCCTGCCGCCGGCGCGTTCGCTTGCCGGTGACGCGCCGGTCGCCGCCTGCGCTTTCAATCGCGACGGCACCGTCGTGGCCTTTGCCATGGGTGACGGGCGCGTGCGCCTGTTGCCGGCCGATCTCGGCGCCGACCTGCCGGAGGCAGCAGCCCCCGTCCATGGTGGCGTTGTGCTGAGCCTGATTGCCGATCCGTCGGGCGATGGGTTCGTGAGCGGTGGCGACGACGGTCGCCTGCTTCGCCACGGCAGGGACGGCTCCACGAGCGAGATCGGCAGCTACAAGGGCAAGTGGATCGAGCACCTCGCCGGCCATCGCAGCGGCCTCGTCGCTGCCGCCGTCGGGCGCAACGCCATCGTCGTCAAGGACGGCGACGTCCGCGAGCTCGGGCCACACCAGAGCACGGTTGCCGGCATCGACTTCAGCAAGGACGGCAGCCGCATTGCCTGCGCCCACTATGGCGGCGTCACCGTCTGGAGCATCGGCCAGGCCACCCAGCCGCCGCGGCTGTTCGCCTGGCGCGGCAGCCACGTGGCACTGAAGTGGAGCAGCGACGGCCGCTTCATCGCCACCGGCACCCAGGAGAACGACATTCATGTCTGGCGCATCGCCCAGGCGACCGACATGCGCATGCAGGGCTATCCCGCCAAGGTGAAGTCGCTCGCATGGGCGTCCGACTCGCGCTTCCTCTGCACTTCGGCGCAGCCCGTCTTCACCGCCTGGCCCTTCGCCGGCAAGGGACCGGAGGGCAAGCCGCCGGTGCAGTTCGGCTCGGAAGGCGCTGGCCTGATGACCGTCGTCGCCGCGCTGGATACGTCCCATCTGGTCGCAGGCGGCTACGACTCGGGTGAAATCCAGATCGGCGACGTCAAGAACCGGCAATCGATGGTGGTGAAGCTGGCCGACGGCTCGCCCGTCACCTGCCTCGCCTGGTCGCCCAAAGCCTCCAAGCTCGCCGTCGGCAACGAGCGCGGCGACCTCGTGGTAATCGATCTCTAGCAGCAGGGCTGCTCTACCCGCGGCGCACCAGCAGCCGGTGCGACAGCAGGCAGAGGATGCCGGCGATGCCCATGGCGGCGACCATGGGCAGGACGGTGCCATCGAAGAGCTGGCCGACCATGGCGCCGAACACGGCGCCGATGCCGAACTGCATGACGCCCATCAGCGACGACGCCGTGCCCGCCATGTGCGGATAGCGCTGTAGCGCCATCGCCATCGAGTTGGGGCCGATCAGGCTGATGGTGGCGATCTGCGGCCCGATGCACAGGATGAACGGCCACATGCCGATGTTGCCGTAACGCGCCTCGATGATGCCCATCACCAGGGCGGTCGAGCCGGCGACCGCCGGCACGATCACCGCGTAGCGCAGGATGCGTCCGGCGCCGAGCTTCGGCACGAAGCGGGCATTGAGCAGGCTGCCCAGGGTCATGAACACGACCATGCCGCCGAAGATCAGGCCGAACTGCTGCGGCGACACGCCGTAGCGCTCGATGAACACGAACGGCGAGCCGGACAGGAACGACAGCAGCGCGGAGAACTGGAAGGTGCCGGTGAAGGCATAGCCCATGAAGGCGCGATGGCGGAACAGCTCGCCGAAGCGGCGCAGCACCGACGACAGCGCCAGCGGCTGGCGATATTCGGCCCGCAAGGTCTCGGGCAGCAGCAGCCAGGCGGCGACGAGGCCAACGATGCCGACGCCCGCCAGCACCCAGAAGATCGCCCGCCAGCCCAGGAACCACAGAACCTGGCCGCCGATCAGCGGCGCCAGCATCGGCGCGATCGAGGTGCAGGCCATCATCAGCGACATGGCGCGCGCCGCCTGATCGCGTTCGGCAAGATCGCGCACCATGGTGCGTGCCAGCACCACGCCGCCGCACGCTGCCAGCCCCTGCAGGAAGCGCAGCAGGATGAGATGCCCGGCCTCGGCGGCGAAGGCGCAGCCGACGCTGGTTACGATATAGATAGCAAGGCCGGTCAGGATAACCGGCCGGCGCCCGAACCGGTCGCCGGCCGGACCATAGAAGACCTGGCCGGCGCCGAAGGCGACCATGAACGCCGACAGCGTGAGCTGGATATCCCCGGCCGTGCCGCGGAGATCGACGGCGATCACCGGCAGCGCCGGCAGGTACATGTCGATCGACAACGGGGTGAAGGACGACAACAGCGCCAGCACCCCCAGGAGAACAGGCGTCAGGGTGGGGCGCGTGGCGGTCTGGGTCATGCGGGCTGGCTCTATAGCGGACATGCTATAAGCGGGCCATGACCTCGCTGCCCGACCTCACCGAGCCGCAGATCCGCCGTTACGCCCGTCACATCGTGCTGGCGGAAATCGGCGGCATTGGCCAGGCGCGGCTGATCGCCGCGCGCGTCCTGGTGATCGGGGCGGGCGGGCTGGGCGCGCCCCTGCTGCAATATCTCGCCGCTGCCGGCATCGGCACGCTGGGCGTCATCGACCACGATCGTGTCGACCTGTCCAACCTGCAGCGCCAGGTCATCCATCGCACCGCCGATGTCGGCCTCGCCAAGGTCGAGAGCGCGCGCCGTGCCCTGCTCGACATCAACCCCGAGATCTCGGTGATCGCCCATGACGAGCGCCTCGAGACGGGCAACGCCGAGCGCATCGTCGCGGGCTACGACGTCGTGGCCGACGGCAGCGACAATTTCACCACCCGCTATCTCCTGAACGATGTCTGCCATCGGCTGCGCAAGACGCTGGTTTCCGCCGCCATCCTGCGCTTCGACGGGCAGATCTCGACCTACAAGGCGTGGCAGGGCGCCGGCCATCCCTGCCTGCGCTGCATCTTTCCCGAAGCGCCGTCGGAGGACGCCGTGCCGAGCTGCGCGCAGGCCGGCGTGCTGGGCGCACTGGCCGGCACCCTGGGCGCCATGCAGGCCACCGAGGTGGTGAAGGAGCTGCTGGGGATCGGCCAATCGCTGTCGGGCCGGCTGGTTCTCTACGACGCGCTGGCCGGCAGCTTCGACGAAGTGGCGATCACCAAGCGTCCCGATTGCCCGACCTGCGGGGCGCGCCTAGGCAGGGCCGCATGACGAGCCGCGGCATGAGGGGCGAAGGCGGCATCTCGGTGATCGTGCGCGCCGGCGATTACGAAAGCGTGCACTACGGCCTGGCGCTCGCCGCCGCCGCCCTGGCGGTGAACAAGCCGGCCGTCCTGTTCTTCACCATGGCCGGCATCCGCGCCCTCTCGGGACCACCGCCGCAGCTCGACGACTGGGCGCGCGACGCCGACAACCGTTCGCGGGGCGTAGGCGACTTCGAAACGTTGCTGCAGGCCTGCGTCGACCTCGGCGCGCGCTTCATCGTGTGCGAAATGGGCTTGCGCTCGCTCGCCATCGACCGTGCGAGCCTGCGCGCCGACGTGCCCTTCACGGTGGCGGGCATCGTGACCTTGCTGGAGGAAACCCGGCCGGGCATGCATCTGATGACACTGTAAGATGACCGGTGCGATTTTCGCGTCGACGGAACCGCTCGCGGCTGCACCAGGTCAGGAATGCGGACGCTGGGGATAGTTGTCGCAACCGGCACGTTCCGCCCGGCTGTTCCGGCTCATCGGAATGTGCTCTAGGAGAGCCATGAAATCGGCTTATCACGTGCTCGGCATCGGCAACGCCATCGTCGACGTCCTCTCGCGCACCGACGAGGCGTTCCTCGGCCAGCATGGCCTGGTCAAGGGCAGCATGATGCTGATCGACGAGGAGCGCGCCGAATCGCTCTATGACGCCATGGGCCCAGCGATCGAGGTGTCGGGCGGCTCGTGCGGCAACACCATGGCCGGCATCGCCTCGTTCGGCGGCAAGGGCGCCTATATCGGCAAGGTACGCGACGATCAGCTGGGCACCGTGTTCGGCCACGACCTGAAGTCGATCGGCGTCGCCTTCGACACGCCGAAGGCCAAGGACGGCCCGTCGACGGCGCGCTGCCTGATCCTGATCACGCCCGATGCGCAGCGAACCATGAACACCTACCTCGGCGCCTGCACCGGCCTCGGCCCGTCCGACATCGACGCCGCGCTGGTCGGCGCGTCGGCGGTGACCTATGTCGAAGGCTATCTGTGGGACGCGCCGGCTGCAAAGCAGGCGGTGCTGAAGGCGTTCGAGGCGGCCCACGCCCAGGATCGGCTGGTGTCGATCACGTTGTCCGATTCGTTCTGCGTGCACCGCTATCGCGACGAGTTCCGCGATCTGGTGCGCAACAAGATCGATATCCTGTTCGGCAACGAAGCCGAGATCAAGGCGCTCTACGAGGTCGAGTCGTTCGACGAGGCGATGGAGGCGGTGCGGCGCGAGGCCAGGATCGCCGTGCTGACGCGCAGCGAAAAAGGCTCCGTCGTGGTCAAGGGAAGCGAGACCTGGGCGGTGCCGGCGAGCCCTGCGACGCGGATCGTCGACACGACCGGCGCCGGCGATCTCTACGCCGCGGGCTTCCTGTTCGGCTTCACCCACGGCAAGCCGCTTGCCGAGTGCGCGCGGCTGGGTGGCGTCGCCGCGGCGGAAGTCATCTCCCATGTCGGCGCGCGTCCCGAGCAGGCGTTGCGCGAGCTGATTTGAGCCTCGCCCAGAGCGCGCAGTCGACCTGGGACCGCTGGGTCAAGGCGGCCGAGGTCTACCGTGACCGCCGCCAGCTCATCATCCTGCTGATGGGCTACTCGAGCGGCATGCCGTTCCTGCTCACCAGCGCCGTGCTGAGCTTTTGGATGACCACGGTCGGCGTCGACCTGACGACGATCGGCATCTTCGTGCTGGTCGGCACGCCCTACGCCTTCAAGTTCGTCTGGGCGCCGCTGGTCGACCAGCTGCCGCTGCCAGGGCTGGACGGCTGGCTCGGCCGACGGCGCAGCTGGATGCTGCTCGCGCAGGCGGGCGTGCTCGTCTCCACGCTGGCGCTGGCCTGGAGCGATCCGGTGCGGACGCCGTGGTTCACCGCAGCGGCCGCGTTCGCCATCGCCTTCTTCTCGGCCACCCAGGACATCGCCGTCGACGCCTATCGCATCGAGATCCTGAACGACGACGAGCAGGGCGCCGGCTCCGCCACCACCCAGCTGGGCTACCGCATCGCGCTGTGGATCGTCGATGCGATGGCGCTCCTGCTGCCGACCATCCTGCCGTGGCCGCTGGTGCTGAGCGCCATCGCCTGCCTGATCATCGTCGGCATCTTCACCACCTTCTTCGCCACCGAGCCGCAGGCGGACCGGCCGCCGATCGCCTCGACTGGCGCATGGATCAACCAGGCCGTGGTGCGGCCGTTCGCCGAGTTCCTCGCCTATCGCGGCTGGGTCGTCATCCTGCTGTTCGCCCTGCTCTACAAGTACGGCGACGCGCTGGGCGGCAGCATGGCCCGCCCGTTCTATGTGGCGGTCGGCTTCACCGGGCCGGAGATCTTCGGCGTCACCAAGAGTTTTGGCGTGGCGGCGACGATCCTGGGTGGGCTGATCGGGGGCATCGTCGTCGCCCGCTACGGGCTGTTCAGGGCATTGCTGATCGGCGGCATCCTGCAGGCGGTGACCAACCTCTTGTTCACGTGGCAGGCCGCGGCCGGTCACGACATCGTCGTGCTGACGCTCGCCATCAGCGCCGACAACTTCACCGGCTCGCTGGGCTCGATCGCCTTCGTCGCCTATCTCTCGAGCCTGTGCACCTCGGGCATGGCGGGCACGCAGTATGCGCTGCTGACCTCGCTGATGGCCTTCGGCCGCACCACCCTGTCGGCCGGCGGCGGCTGGCTCGCCGCCACCATCGGCTGGCCGGCCTTCTGGCTCGCCACCACCCTGCTCGCCGTCCCGGGTCTGCTGCTGCTGCTCTGGCTGTGGCGCATCGCGCAAAAGGAAACCCCTCCTTCGACGACGAAGGAGGGGTGAGTAAATCGGCGACGGGTATCGTCCGTGCCGGGGGAACCGACCCGTTCCGCGGCGAGGCGTGGGGCTGCCGGCCAGGAACGAGCACCGTTCGTTTAGCGACGCGAGGCTACGGAACCGTTACCGGTGATGTGGATAAGTCGCCCGCAGGCTCCAGCCCCGGCGGTCATGCGCTGGGAGCGCGCCACTCCGATGGCGCTCATTCTCTTCTGGACCGCGGGCGTCTCGCCCGCTCATGATTCTCGAGCGGGCGGGACGCCCGCGGTCCGCATGAGCGCGCTCCCAGCGGAAGATCGGCTCAGCCCGGCGTGGCGTCGAGGGCGTAGCCCGCCGCCCGGACGGTTCGGATGAGGTCGGCGCGCTGGTCGCCGTTGAGCGCGATGCGCAGCCGCCGGATATGGACGTCGACGGTACGCGCCTCGACATAGACATCCTTGCCCCACACCGAATCGAGCAGCTGCTCGCGCGAGAACACGCGGCCGGGATGCTCCATGAAATGGCGCAGCAGGCGGAACTCGGTGGGGCCGAGATGGACCGGCTTGCCGCCGCGGGTCACCCGGTGCGCCACCAGATCCATGACGATGTCGGCATAGGACAGGGCCTCGTCGGCCAGCGCCGGACGGATGCGGCGCAACACGGCGCGGATGCGCGCCACCAGCTCGGTGGGCGAGAACGGCTTGGAGACATAGTCGTCGGCACCGGCGTCGAGGCCGCGCACCCGATCGCCCTCCTCACCGCGCGCCGTCAGCATGATGATCGGCAGGTTGGCGGTCTGCGTCTGGCGGCGCAGCTGGCGGCACACCTCGATGCCCGACATCAGGGGCAGCATCCAGTCGAGCAGGACGAGGTCGGGCATGTCCTCCTGCACCAGCGTGAGCGCCTCCTCGCCATCGTAGGCGACGGAGACGCGAAAGCCCGACTGCTCGAGATTGTAGCGCAGCAGCTCGACCAGCGCGGTCTCGTCCTCGACGATCAGCACATGCGGTTTCATCGACGATGTCTGCACGTCGCGTCTTGTGGCCGCCTGCGTCGTCATGCTCACGGCGTGTTGCCCGCGGCGTAGAGGGCGGCGCTGCCCTTGGGTCGCGTCTCGTCGAAACCGTGGCCCGATGTGCGGAAGCTCACCAGCTCGGCGATGTTGGTCACGTGATCGCCGGCACGCTCGATGTTCTTGGCCATGAACATGAGATGGGAGCACGCGGTGATGGTCCGCGGATCCTCCATCATGTAGGTCAGGAGCTCGCGGAACAGGCCGGTGTAGACTTGGTCGATCTCCTCGTCGCGCTGCCACACGTCGTGCGCCTTGTCGACGTCGCCATGGGCGAACGCATCGAGCACGTCCTTGAGCGCCACCAGCACCAGGCGGCCCAGCCGGTCGATGCCGGAGACGGCGGCCGGCGGCGGCGTCGTCTGGGCAAGCACGATGCTGCGCTTGGCGTTGTTCTTGGCGTAGTCGGCGATGCGCTCCAGCGCCGCGGCGATCTTGATCGACGACAGGATGACCCGGAGATCGATCGCCATCGGCTGGCGCAGCGCCAGCAGCTTGACCGTCTGCTCCTGCACGGCCGTGTCGAGCGCATCGACCCGGGCGTCGTCACTGATCACCTTCTCGGCGATCTCGGTATCGCGTGACCGCATCGCCACCAGCGACTGCGCCAGCAGGTTCTCCGCCAGGCCGCCCATCTCGCTGATCGTGGCGCTGAGTCGCTCCAGCTCCTCGTCGAACCGCTTGAGGGTATGTTCCGCCATGTCGACTCTTCCTTCCTCAGAATCAGGCGTGGTCAGCCGAACCGACCGGTGATGTAGGCCTGCGTCCGCTTGTCCTTGGGCGTGGTGAACAGCGTGGCTGTCGCGCCGAACTCGATCAGCTCGCCGAGATACATGAAGGCGGTGAAATCCGAGACGCGCGCCGCCTGCTGCATGTTGTGGGTGACGATGACGATCGTGTAGTCCTGCTTCAGCTCGTCGATCAGCTCCTCGATCTTGGCGGTCGAGATCGGATCGAGCGCCGAGCACGGCTCATCGAACAGGATGACCTCCGGCTTCACCGCCACGGTGCGGGCGATGCACAGGCGCTGCTGCTGGCCGCCCGACAGGCTCTGGCCGTTGGCCTGGAGCTTGTCCTTGACCTCGTCCCACAGGGCGGCGCGGCGCAGCGCCGATTCGACCCGGGCGTCGATCTCGGCGCGCGGCAGGCGCTCGTACAGCCGGATGCCGAAGGCGATGTTCTCGTAGATCGACATCGGGAACGGCGTCGGCTTCTGGAACACCATGCCGATGCGGGCGCGCAGCAGGTTGATGTCCTGGTCGGGGCGCAAGAGATTGTCGCCGTCGAAGATGACGTCGCCGGTGGCGCGCTGCCCAGGGTAGAGGTCGTACATGCGGTTCAGGATACGCAGCAGGGTCGACTTGCCGCAGCCCGACGGGCCGATGAAGGCCGTCGTCCTGTTGGCATAGAGCGACAGGCTGATGCCCTTGAGCGCCCGGCTGTCGCCGTAGAAGAACTCGAGATTGCGGATCGTGATCTTCTCGGCGAGCTTGGACGTATCGAGTCGGGCGTGGGTAGCGACCGGCACGGCCACCGACGGACCAGTTCCTTCAGTGACGCTCATGAGGATTTCCTTGCAGCAGTAAGGGATCGGGCGAGGATGCTGAGAGCCAGCACCGTGATGGTGATCAGGAGCGCGCCCGTCCAGGCGAGCCTCTGCCATTCCTGGTAGGGCGACAGCGCGAACTGGAAGATGACCACCGGCAGGCTGGGCATCGGCTGGTTCATGTCGACGCTGAAGAACTGGTTGTTGAGCGCCGTGAACAGGAGCGGCGCGGTCTCGCCGCTGATGCGCGCCACCGCCAGCAGCACGCCGGTGACGATGCCGGCGCGTGCCGCGCGATAGGCGATGCGCATGATCATGAGCGCCCGCGGCAGGCCGATCGAGGCGGCCGCCTCGCGCAGCGTGTCGGGCACCAGGGTCAGCATGTCCTCGGTGGTGCGCACGACGACGGGGATCACGATCACGGCCAGGGCCACCGCGCCGGCATAGCCGGAGAAATGACCCATCGGCGCCACCATGATCTCGTAGACGAACAGGCCGATGACGATGGAGGGGGCGCTGAGCAGGATGTCGTTGATGAAGCGCACGACGGTCGACAGCTTGTCGTGGCGCCCATACTCGGCGAGGTAGGTGCCGGCCAGAATGCCGATCGGCGTGCCAATCAAGATGGCGAGCACGGTGATGATCAGGCTGCCGACGATGGCGTTGAGCAGGCCGCCGGCCGCACCCGGCGGCGGGGTATTCTCGGTGAAGACCGAAAGCGACAGGCCGCCGAAGCCCTCGTAGAGGAGGATGCCGAGGATCAGCACCAGCCAGCCCAGGCCGAACCCTGTCGCGGCCCAGGCCAGTCCCTTGGCGATGGCGTTGCGCCGCCGCCGCCCGGCATAGAGCGGGCTGCTGGCGGAGGCGATGGTTGCATCGGTCATGGCGTCACCCGGCCCGCTGCTGGAGACGCAGCAGCATGTAGCGTGCGATGGAGAGCACGATGAAGGTGATGAAGAACAGGATCAGGCCGAGGGCGATCAGCGAGGAAGTGTAGAGATCGCCGACCGCCTCGGTGAACTCGTTGGCGATCGAGGCCGAGATGGTCGTGCCGGGCGCGAACAGCGACGCCGAGACGTGGTGGGCGTTGCCGATCACGAACGTCACCGCCATGGTCTCGCCCAGCGCCCGGCCGAGGCCGAGCATGCAGCCGCCGATCACGCCGACCCGGGTGAACGGCAGGACGACATGGCGGAACACCTCCCAGGTGGTGCAGCCGACGCCGTAGGCCGCCTCCTTGAGGACGGGAGGCACGGCATCGAACACGTCGCGCGAGATCGAGGTCACGAACGGCAGAACCATGATCGCCAGGATCAGGCCGGCGGTCAGCATGCCGATGCCGTAGGGCGGGCCGGCGAACAGGGTCGACAGCACCGGCACGCTGCCGAACAGGTCGATCAGGAAGGGCTGCACGTAGCTCTGCAGGAAGGGCGCGAACACGAACAGGCCCCAGATGCCGTAGATGATGCTGGGGATGCCCGCCAGCAGCTCGATCGCGATGCCGATCGGCCGGCGCAGCGCCATCGGGCAGAGCTCGGTCAGGAAGAAGGCGATCATCAGGCCGACCGGCACGGCGATCAGCATGGCGATCGCCGACGTCACCAGCGTGCCGTAGATCGGCGCCAGCGCCCCGAACTGCTCGGTGACCGGGTTCCACGATTGGTCGAACAGGAAGCCGATTCCGAATGTGCCCAGGGCCGGCGCGGCGCCGAGGATCAGGGCAATGATCACGCCGCTCAGCAGCGCCAGGACGGCGAGCGCGGCGGCGCGGGTGAGCCCGTGGAAAATCTTGTCGTTCAGGCGCAGGCGCCTCAGCACCGCGCTTCGCGAGATCACCTCGGCCTCGCGCACGCCCGCATCCTTCAATGCAACCTCGCTCACGTCACCCCCCTGAGCTTGCGGCGCCACGGCCTCGCCTGCAACCAGGCGACAGCAATCCGGGCGGGCGCACAGAGCGCCCGCCCGGCATCCGGTCTAGTTGGTCGGCGAGAACAGCGGCTTGCCCGACCCGTCCTTGATTTCGGCCGTCCACATCTTCTGGATGTCGTTCACGACATTGTCCGGCATCGGCACGTAGTCCAGCTCCTCGGCCATCTTGTCGCCCTTGGCGAACGACCAGGCGAAGAACTTCAGCGCCTCCGCGGTCGTCGCGGCGTCCTGCGGTTTCTTGTAGATCAGGATCCAGGTCGCCGCCGTCATCGGCCAGGTCTGGTCACCGGGCTGGTTGGCCAGGATCACGCCGTAGCCGGGCTGCGACTTCCAGTCGGCGTTGGCCGCCGCGGCCTGGAAGGTGGCCGAGGCCGGCGCCACGGTCTTGCCCGCCTTGTTCACCATCTTGGTATGGGTGAGCTTGTTCTGCTTGGCGTAGGCGTACTCGACGTAGCCGATCGCGCCCTTCGTGTTCGCGACGTTATTGGCGACACCTTCGTTGCCCTTCGCGCCGATGCCGACCGGCCATTGCACCGCGGTGCTGACGCCGACCTTGGCTTTCCACTCCGGGCTGATGTCGGAGAGGTAATAGACGAAATTGTAGGTCGTGCCCGACCCGTCGGAACGGCGCACCGGGACGATGGCCTGCTTGGGCAGCTTGGCATTGGGATTGAGCTTGGCGATCGCCGGGTCGTCCCAGCTCTTGATCTCGCCCAGGTAAATCTTCGCAATGGTGGGGCCGTCCAGGGTGAGATCGCCCGGCTTGACACCTTCGAGGTTCACCACCGGGACGATGGCACCCATCACCATGGGAAACTGGGCCAGCCCGGTCGCGTCGAGATCCTTGCCCGGCAGCGGCGCATCCGAAGCGCCGAAGGTGACCGTCTTGGCCTTGATCTGCTTGATGCCGCCGCCCGAGCCGATCGACTGGTAGTTCATGCCCACCCCGGTCTCCTTCTTGTAGGCATCCGCCCACTTGGCATAGATCGGATAGGGGAACGTGGCGCCGGCGCCGGAAATGTCGGCGGCGTGGGCCACGACCGACGACAGGGCCAGCGTGGCTGCCGTAAGCGCAAGCTTGGTTAAATTCATGGATCAACTCCCTTCCTGAGATCCCGAGGCGCCTCTCCCGTAGGAGGCTGTCGTCACCGTGATATTGCGGTTCTGTTACCGTTCGGTGACATGCCGGCGGACACTTCGCCTCATGCCGCACGCCCCCCGCAAAATAATGTCCCATGCGAGGGACCGGAACGACAGAAACGGCCGTGCCTTGGACGTCGCCTTTGCAGCCGGAATGAACCCAGCGGCTACTCCCTCTGGCCCGCCCTGGGCAGGCTTACGGTGAACGTCGACCCCTTGCCGGGGATGCTCTGGATATCGAGCCGGCCGCGATGGCGATTGACGACGTGCTTGACGATGGCCAGCCCCAGGCCGGTGCCGCCGAGCTGGCGCGAGCGCGCCGCATCGACGCGGTAGAAGCGCTCGGTCAGGCGCGGCAAGTGGACCGCCGGGATGCCGTCGCCCTCGTCGCTCACCGATACCGCGATACGCTCCGCGCTGTCGGCCCGCGCCGCCACACGCACCGTCGTCGCCGGCCTGGCGTACTTGACGGCGTTGTCGACCAGGTTCTGGAACACGATGGTGAGCTCGTCATGGTCGCCGACGGCCCGTCCCAGCCCTGCATCGACGCTGAGCTCGAGCGCGACTTTGCGTGCCGCCGCCTTGAACTGCAGCAGGTCGAGGACTCCCCGCAGCACCCGCTCGAGATCGACCTCGGCATCGGGACGGGCGTGCTCGTGCTGCTCGATGCGCGACAGGGTCAAGAGATCGTCGACCAGCCGGCGCATGCGGTCGGCCTGCTCGGCCATGATGGCGAGAAAGCGCTCGCGCGCCGCGCTGTCGTCGCGCGCCGGCCCGCGCAGGGTCTCGATGAAGCCGGCGAGGCCAGCGATCGGCGTCTTGAGCTCGTGGCTGGCATTGGCCACGAAGTCGGCACGCATGCGCTCGGCGCGCCGGAGCGCGGTCGTGTCGTGCAGCACGATCAGCGCCAGCGAGCCGTCGGCGGCGGCGCGCGGCAGGCGCTGCAGGTGGGCCACGACGTCGAGCTCGGGCGGCCCCGACAGCACGAACGAAACGACCGCCTGGTCGGCGCCGGTGAAATTTCCATCGGCCCCAGTTTGCAGGAGGCCATCGATCGCCGCCAGGAGCTGCGGCTGGCGAAACACCGTGGAGAGGTCGCGCTCGGGCCCGACAGCGCCCAGCAGTGCCAGGGAGGCTCGGTTGGTGCGCACGATGCGCCGCTGGCGGTCGACCGAAATCAGCGGATCGGGCAGGCCGTCGACGATCGCCTGCGCCGAGGCGGCGAGATTGTCGATCGACGCGCGCTGGCGGCGCCAGCCGGCCGACAGCGTTGCCGCGGCGGTCGCCAGCTCCTCGGTGGCGGGGGCGAAGGAGAGCCGCGGCATCACCGGCTCGCTTTCGTCCGACAGCTCGCCGACGAAGCGGGCGAAGCGGGCGAGCGAGCCGAGATAGCTGCGGATCAGGACGGTCGTCGCGACCCCGATGACCGCCATCGCCGCCAGGGTCGGCCGGCCGGCCAGCCTGTCCGACCAATAGAGGAAAAGCAGCACGACATAGGACGGGGCCAGCGCCACGGCGCTGGCGGCGACGTAGCGGCGCAGGGGGATCGGCTCGGCCATCGCGTCACGCCCGGCCGGCCGCTACCGTTTGGGCAGCCGCGGCGGCCGCGGCAGGAACAGATGGATGGTGAGCAGCCCGTAGAGGAAGCCGCCGATATGGGCGGCCCAGGCGATCTGCTCCCCGCCGGCGCCCGGCATGCCGCCGAAGATGCCGAAGAAGACGTTGAGGCCGATCCAGATCACCGCCACCGGTATGAGCCCGGGCAGGCTGCCGACACGCCGCATCAGCATCAGCACGCCGCCGAACACGCCGCTGATGGCGCCCGACGCGCCGACCACCGGGTCGCCCGAATCGGGGAAGAGCAGGATCTGGACGAAGCCGGCGACGATGCCTGCCGACAGGTAGAAGACGACGAAGCGGCGCGCGCCCAGCAGGCGTTCCACCGGGGCGCCGAACGCGGCGAGAGTCACCAGATTGACGACCAGGTGCATCCAGCCGCCGTGGATGAACTGATAGGTGATGGGCGCGACGATCAGCGAGAGCAGATCGTGGTCGGGGGCACTGTAGGCGGCCGGCACCAGGCCGAGCTGCAGGACGAGGCTCTGGTCGGTCTCCTCACCCAGCAGGCTGCGCAGCAGGTGAACGGCGACGTTGATGCCGATCAGCCACAGCACCGCCGGCGGCAGGTTGATCGCCCGCTCGCCGGCGCCGCGTCCCGGCCCCTGTCGGCCGACATTGTCGAAAGGCATCCGGTACTCCGTATGGCTCGCACTACGCCGAGAGCTTGCGACTATAGTGGCGCGACAATCATCCGCCCCTCCAACGAAGTTGGGGAGGAAGGGCTTTGTTAGCGTTTCAGGCAGTGCATGCCCAGCCAGAGAAACAGGCCGCCGAGCACGCTTGGCATATGAGCAGATCGCCTTCTGGCCCGACAGCAGGGCATTCGCCGTGCCGAAGAGCATCGCGCCGCTGAGCGCCCCCGTGCCGGCGGCAATGGCGCAGGCTCCCGGATAGGGCACCCGGTTGGCCGGCAGCGTCCCGGCCGCCAGCAGGCGACGCGTCGTCAGCCAGAACACCACCATCGAGGCGAGCCAGGCCGCGACATCGAAGACGGCGTGGATGAGGG
>NZ_JBFWZI010000048.1:0-4610 GCF_050185545.1 Reyranella sp.
GCGGCTGGGATCCTACCTGCGAGCCGATGCACCCGATCGCAAGACCCACTACAGCGATCCTTCGACCGAGCTGATGACGTTCGACTTCGACCTCATCCACTGGCTGATGGGGCGCCCGGCGACGATATCGGCCACTGCCGTGCAGACGGCGCACGGGCCCGGCGAGATCTCGGCTCTACTCCACTACGAGGACGGTCGCCATGCCACGGTGACGGCAAGCGGCCTGATGCCGCCGGGCTTTCCGTTCGCCGCGGGCTTCCGCGCGCTGTTCGAGCATGCCCTCTACGAGCAATCGACGGTCTTCGACACAGCAGGCCCGCCGACCAGCACCTTCACCATCGTCGAGGGCGGGCAGCCGCGGAGGCCCGTGCGGGTGCAAGATCGCAACCCTTACCAGGTCCAGCTGCAGGGCTTCGTCGACTGTATTGCCGGCCGCGCCAATCACGACCTGCTCGACGCCAGTCGGGCATACGAGGCGCTCGTACTCTCGACGGCGACGCAAAGGTCACTCGCTGAACGGCGTCCTGTCGAGATCGATTAGCCGAAAGCTGGCGTTCATGCTCTTCCGGACCGCGAGCGTCTCGCTCGCTCAGGTTCATGAGCGAGCGAGACGCTCGCGGTCCGGAAGACCATGAACGATCAACGCCCGCCGCGGTCCTCGCGCCACAGGTCGAGGCGCTCCTGGACCGGCCGGTCGGAGAAGGAGAACAGCACCGATTCGTCGGTGGCCTGGTGCACGACGGTGGCCCAGCTCGGAACGACGAAATGATCGCGCTTCTTCCAGCGGAAGGTCTTGTCGCCGACCCGGCTTTCGCCCTGACCTTCGACCACCGAGAACACCGTGCCGTCGGTGCAGCGATACGGCGCCGAGGCAAAACCCTCGGGCAGGAGCTGCATGAAGGTGCCCATGGTGGCGATCGGCGCGCCGCCGTTGGCCGGATTGACGTAGCGCAGCTTGTAGCCGTGGCAGGCGTCGGGCGGACCGACCTTGACGAGGCGGTGCAGCGCCTCGCGGGTGCGCGCGTAGGGGTAGTTGAAGATCGGCGAGGTCTGCCGCGAGGGCTTCCAGTCGACCGGCAGCAGGCCGCTCGCGTACCGGGCATCCGACGTGCCCTGGGGCGTGGTGACCGCCTGCTCGTCGCTCTCGCCGTTATCGGCAAAGCCCGCGTTGAACATCGCCACCAGCGGAATATCGAGGCCGTCGAGCCACACCATCGGCCGGGACGAGTCGTTGCCGTGGTCGTGCCAAGTCCAGGTCGGCGTGATGACGAAGTCGCCCTCGTGCATGATCGTGCGCTCGCCGTCGACGGCGGTGTAGGCGCCCTCGCCCTCGACGATGAAGCGCAGCGCCGACTGGGTGTGGCGATGGCTGGGCGCCACCTCGCCCGGCAGGATGAGCTGCAGGCCGGCATAGAGCGTGGGCGTGATGCAGGCCGAGCCCGGCATCGCCGGATTCTCCAGGATGAGCACGCGCCGCACCGCTTCCTTGGCCGTGATCAGCGTGCCCGACTCCATCAGAAAGGGCCGCACGGCATCGTAGCTCCAGCTCGCCGGCTGGTACTTCGGCGCCGGCTGCGGCGGCACCAGCTGGTGCAGCGACTCCCACAAGGGCGCCATCGAAAGGCTGCCGATCCGCTCGTAGAAGTCGCGGCGGGCGTTGTTCACGGTCGCGGGTTTGGCCATCCCGCGAACCTACCCTACTCCGCGGCGACGCGCAGCGCTGGCCGCAGACGCGAGGCGGCGCGTGCCCGGCAGGCGGCGGCAAAGGCGTCGAACAGCTTCATCGAGACCGGGTTCTCGAGCGCCCGGTGCTCGGGATGCCACTGCAGCGCCAGCGCAAAGGCGGGCGCGTCAGGCACGCTGAACGCCTCGACCTGGCCGTCGTCGGCGACGGCTTCCAGCCGGGCGCGCGGCGCCAGCCGGTCGACCCCCTGGGCATGGAGCGAGTTCACCATGATGCGCCGCTCGTCCAGCAGGGCGTGCAGCAGGCCGCCCTCGACGACGTCGATGGCATGGGCCGGGGCATAGTTGGCGTCGACGGTGCCTGCCTTCGGCGAGCGGTGGTCGCGTCGGCCCGGCACTTCGTGGACCAGCTGGTGAAGCGTCCCATCGAGGGCCACGTTCACCTCCTGCAGGCCGCGGCAGATCGCCATCAGCGGCACGGCCCGGTCGATCGAATGGCGGATCAGCGGCAGGGTCGTGGCATCGCGCGCCGGGTCGTGCGCCGTGCCCGTCCGGCTCTGCTCGCCGCCGTAATGATGCGGCTCGACATTGGACGGGCTGCCGGTCAGCAGGACGCCGTCGAGGCCGTCGAGCAGGCGATCGAGGGCGGCGGTCATTGCCGCCTCCTCTTCGAACTCGGGGCCGATCGCCGGGATCAGGACAGGCAGGGCGCCAATGGCGCGGATTGCCGCCTGGACGTATCGGTCGCCGACCGTGTGATGCCAACCGCCGCGGCCATTTTCCTTGAGGCACGCGGTAATGCCCACGATTGGCCGAAGAGCTGGTGGGCGAAGAGCAGGTCGATCCATATCCTTGCGGGAGGGTGCAAAAAACAGTGCCGGCATCATCGTTCCGCAGACATGATTTTGCAATTGACGAGGAGCCGGCCCGGCCCCTGCCTTGTGCAGTGCAGCCTTGCGTGGTACCGCCCCGCGGCCGAGATCCCGCCCCTCGCAACAGCGAAAGTCCGACATGTCGACCACTCCGCCGCCTTCTCCTCCTCCCGGTACCGCCCAGGCCCCCACAGCACCGCTCATCATGCACGGCCAGTACATCAAGGACCTCAGCTTCGAGAACCCGCGGGCACCGCAGAGCCTGATCGAGCAGACCCAGCCTCAGCTGACGCTCAACGTGCAGGTCGGCAACCGCCAGTTCGACGCCAAGACCTTCGAGGTATTTCTTACCATCGAGGCCAGCGCCAAGACACCCAAGGACGAGCCGCTGTTCGTGCTCGAGCTGGTCTATGCCGGCACGGTGAGCCTGGGCGAGGTGCCGCAGGAGGCCTACGGCCCGCTGCTGTTCATCGAGACGCCGCGGCTGCTGTTCCCGTTCGCCCGCGCCGTGGTCGCCAACGCCACGCGCGAGGCTGGCTTCCCGCCGCTCAACATCGCCCCGGTCGATTTCGTGGCGCTCTACCGCCAGCAGCTCGAAGCCAACGCCGGCAAGATGCCGGGACCGGGCGACGGCCAGGTCGGCCACGCCTGAAGCGACGGTGGTCTTGTCCTCTATTCGGCCTCCTCCGTCCTACTCGTCTTACGAGGGAGGCGCCCCGAAGGGGCGGAGGCGTCGTGGTCTTCCGACCGCGGTCCATGAGCAATGACCCCTCCGTCGCCGTATGACGGCGACACCTCCCCGGCGACAACGCTGGGGAGGATCAGACCATCACGCCCTCAGCCACAGCGGATCGGTGATCTGCTTCAGGAAGGCCACGTGGGCGGCGAGCTCCTCGGCGGTCGGCGCGTGCGGGCGCGGCGGGCGTACCGGGCGAGGCCCGTCGCTGACGCCGCGCTGGCCGGCACCGACCACACCGACGCTCAACCCGAGGTCGCGCTGGCGGCCGCCGCTCAGCTCGAGATAGACCTCGGCCAGCAGCTCCGAATCGAGCAGCGCGCCGTGCTTGGTACGGTTCGAATTGTCGACGCCGAAGCGCTCGCACAGCGCGTCGAGGCTGACGCGCTGGCCGGGAAACTTGCGGCGCGCCATCGACACGGTGTCGACGTAGGAATTGGCGAGCTTCGTCCGGCCGACGCGTTCCAGCTCGGCGTTAAGAAAGCCGATATCGAACTGCGCGTTGTGGATGACCAGCTGGTCCTCGCCGATGAACGTCAGGAACTCGTCGACCCGGTCGACGAACAGGGGCTTGTCGGCTAGGAACTCGTCAGTGAGGCCGTGTATCTCCTGCGCCTCCGACGGCATGATCATTTGCGGATTGAAGTAGGCGTGGAACGTCTTGCCGGTCGCCACCGTGTTCAGGAGCTCGATGCAGCCCAGCTCGACCACGCGATGGCCGGAAAGGGGATCGAGGCCGGTGGTCTCGGTATCGAGGACGATCTCACGCATGCCGACCTTGTAGCCTACTTGCGCTGCGCTCGCGCGAGCCGGGCTGTGAATTTCTCCCGCCACGGATTGGCCGGCCAGAAGCGCCCCCGCTCCTGCTCGAGCGCCGAGATGGCCTTGGCGAGCGCATGCCGGGTCGGGGCGAGACCAAGCCCGGTCGGGATGACGATGCTCGCTTTGCGCCGCTTGATGGCGTCGGGAACCTGCTGGCGCAGGATGCCGTCGAGACGCTGCTCGGTCATGCCCGGCCGGGCCATCACGCGGCGGCGCTGCAGGAAGCCCGGCGCGCTCACCACCAGCGTGGCGTCGACCCGGCGATCCCCCAACCCCTCGAACAGCAGCGGGATGTCGAGCACGACGAGCTTTTCCCGCCGCAGGGCAGCGCGCCTGAGAAAGGCGCGTTGGCGCTGGCCGACCAGCGGATGCACGATGGCCTCGAGCCGGCGCAGCGCCTCCTTGTTGCCGAACACCCGCGCGCCCAATGCCTGGCGATCGAGCACGCCGTCCTTCACCACGCCCGGAAACGCCGCCTCGATCGCCGGCAGCGCCGC
>NZ_JBFWZI010000048.1:4710-44948 GCF_050185545.1 Reyranella sp.
GCACGATGGCCTCGAGCCGGCGCAGCGCCTCCTTGTTGCCGAACACCCGCGCGCCCAATGCCTGGCGATCGAGCACGCCGTCCTTCACCACGCCCGGAAACGCCGCCTCGATCGCCGGCAGCGCCGCCCCGCCCGGAGCCTGCACGGCATGCACATTGGCGTCGGCGTCGTAGACCGGCACGCCCATCTGCCGCAGCATCCGGGCGGCCGTCGATTTGCCCATGCCGATGGAGCCGGTGAGGCCGACGATCATCATTATGCGAAGGTCCTTGAGGCGAGTCTTGCTTGCCTCCCCCGTAATCGAGGGAGGTGCCCCGTCATACGAGGCGGAGGGGGAAGGCCGCAGTCGAGATGATTCCGATTCCGACGTCGGAATTGAGGGATCACGCCTGAGGCCTTCCCCCTCCGGCCCTGCGGGCCACCTCCCCCGATTACAGGGGAGGAATTGAAGATGTCCATCAGCGCCGCCGGGCCAGTTGCTGGTCCGCCTTGTGCAGGCGGGCCACCCAGATGGCGCCCCAGGCGAGGACGGCGCCGACGATCACGACACTGATCGCAACGATCGGCCGGTACCACAGCCAGGCGATGGCGATGATCAGCGGCGCCACGACGGCGGTGAACAGGAACCCGACCAGGCCGGCGCCGGCCCTGACGACGTCGCCGATGACGGGAACGACATCCCCCAGCACGCCGAGCGGCCCCAGGATCAGGCAAAAGCCGAAGAACATGAGCAGGCAGCCGCCACCGCGGATCAGCCAGGTCAAGGTCTCGTTCTCCTCCTCGGCCGACTTGAACATGTCGGCCGACGGCACGCGCCCCGGCATGATCAGCTCGACCGCCCCGCCCGCATGGGTCTGGTAGGGGCCGAGGCCGACCGGCGACTGGCGGGCGATCACGCTCGCCTCCTGCAGGGGCACCTCGCCGTAGGAGATCCGCACGTCGCCGACCACCGGCCGGGCCGGGTCACCGGCGATGTAGAGCACGCCGTCGACCACCCGCACGGGCCGGCGCAACCGGCGCTCGAGGGATGCCGCCCGATCCTCGGCCACCGGCAGGGGCCGGGCGGTGCCGAAGCCGTTCACCATGTTGTCCGGCAGGGCGTAGGCGCCGATCCTGGGCCTGGGCGCCAGCAGATTGCGCTCCTGCCAGGTCATCGGCGGATTGGCGTGTCCCGTGCGCTCGTGGAACTTGGACGAGTCGACGGCACGGTCCATCCACTTGCGGGCATAGCGATAGGTCGTGACTTTTTCCTCGGCTCCACCCAGCTTGCGGTGCGTCTCGGTGTGCTGCTCTTCGGTCCACTGATACATCTCGACCTTGCGCACCAGCCGCAGGCCGTCGCTGAGAACGCCGAAATCGACATCGCTGATCGAGCTCGCGACCGAGATCGGCCCGGCCACGTAGACCAGCCTGCCGTCATTGGCCGGATCCATCTTCGATGCCCCGACCTCGAGCACGACGGCGGCGCCTTCCGTCAAGGACTGCGCCGTCTCGATGGAGCGGCCCTCGTTCCAGAACAGAAGCATGCCGGACCCGACGATCAGCACGAGCCCGACGAGGACCCCGCCGAACGATCGCCCCAGGCGGGACAGCCAGCCGGTCCGCTCGACCTCGCTGACCTCGTCCCGCCGCCCCTCCTCCTCGGCCATCGCGAATCAGGGCACGAGAACAGTCTGCCCGGTGGTCTTGCGTCCCGCGAGGTCGATATGGGCCTGCGCCGCCTCGGCCAGCGGATAGTGCTGGTCGATGGCGATCTTCACCTTGCCGCTCTTCACCATCTTGAACAGCGACGCCGCCGAAGCCTCGAGCTCCTTGCGCGTCGCCGTGTAGGCGCCGAGGCTGGGGCGCGTCAGGTAGAGCGAGCCCTTGGTGTTGAGGATGCCCGGCGGCTGCGGCGCCACCGCGCCCGAGGCATTGCCGAACGAGCACAGCAGGCCGCGCGGACGCAGGCAGTCGAGCGAGGCGTTCCAGGTATCCTTGCCGACGCCGTCGAATACCACCGGCACGCCCTTGCCCTTGGTGATCTCCTTCACCTTGGTGACGACATCCTCCTTGGTGTAGTCGATCACCCACTTGTAGCCGTTCTTCTTGGCGAGCTTGGCCTTCTCGGCCGACGACACCGTGCCGATGCACTTGTAGCCGCGCGCCTTGGCCCACTGGCCGAACAGCAGGCCGACGCCGCCGGCGGCGGCATGGAACAGCACGATGTCACCCTTCTTGAGCCACGGCTTGGCGCAATGATCGACCAGGTATTCCGTGGTCATGCCCTTCAGCATGATCGCCGCAGCCTGCTCATCGCTTACGCCCTTGGGCACCTTCACGAGCTGCTCTGTCCCCATGAGGCGTTCCTGGCAATAGGCGCCCAGCACGCCGCAATAGGCGACGCGATCGCCCTTCTTGAAGCCGCGCACCCTGGGGCCGACCTCGACGATGACCCCTGCGGCCTCGCGGCCCACGGCGTTGGGCAGCGGCGTCTGGTAGAGGCCCGAGCGGGTGTAGATGTCGATGAAATTGAGGCCGATCGCGGTGTGCCTGACCTTGACCTGGCCCGGACCCGGCTTGCCGACCTCGACATCCTCGAGGATCATTTTCTCCGGACCGCCATTCTCATGCATCAGGATGGACTTGGACATGTGAGTTCTCCCCTCTTCGTGGTGACTTGCCTTGGTTACTCGGCCGCCTTCTGGGACTGGGCGTCCTGGTACTTCTTGATCTCGCTTTCGACCGCCGCCTGCGACTGCACCGAATAGGTGCCGCGGTTTCCGGTGGCGGTGTCGTAGCTCAGCTGGCGCAGCCCGTTGGCGCCGCTCTGGAAGTGCGGATGGACGAAGCGGGCCATCAGCTCGTAGGAGCGCAGCGTCGCCGGCCAGTCGGCCCAGTTGTTGGCGAGCAGCAGCACGGCGCCGAAGCCGCCGTCCGAGCCCTTCCACAGTCTTTCGAAGTGCCTGACGCAGTCGTCGGGCGTGCCGATGCAGGCGATGCCTTCCCTGGTCAGGAACTCGGCCGCATCGGTGATGTCCGGCGGTATGATCGGGAATGTCGCGACGTCGGTGAAGTATTTGGCGAAGCGGTCGAGGCCGAACTTGACCTCCTCGCGCGCCTGCTCGCGCGTCGGCGCCACGTGGGCGAACGTGACGATGCGCCATTTGCTGCGGTCGGCGACCTTGCCGTTCTGCCCGGCGTGGTCGGTGTAGATCTTCCAGTTGTTGGCGTGCGCCAGCAGTGCGTCGTCCGACGTGCCGCCGATCGACAGCATGCCGATGCCGTGACGGCCCGAGGCGACGGCACCGACCGGCGAGCGGGCGCAGGCCACCGCCATCTCCATGCCCGGCTGGGTGTAGGGCGGCAGCTGAAGCTGGGCCGCGGTGAGATCGAACCAGTCGGTCGTGCGGGTCACCGACTTGCCGGCCATCAGCTCCATGATGACGTCGAGCGATTCGTTCATGCGACTGCGCTGGTCGGACGGCTTGATGCCGATCTTGGCGGCATCGTGCACCAGCGCGCCCGGGCCGACGCCGAACATGGCGCGGCCGCGCGTCATGTGGTCGAGCTGGCGCATGCGCGAGGCGAGCATGAACGGATTGTGATAGGGCAGCGACACCACGCCGGTGCCGAGCCGGATATGGCGGGTGCGCTCCGCCGCCGCGGCAATGAACATTTCGGGACAGGCAATGATCTCGAATCCGCCGGAGTGATGCTCGCCGATCCAGGCCTCATGGTAGTTCAGCCGATCGAGATGCTGGAGCAGCTCCATGTCGCGCTCCAGGGCGAGAGTCGGGTTCTCGTCCAGGGCGTGAAAGGGTGCGAGAAAGATGCCGGTTCGCAAAAAGCGGTCGGTCAAAGGGCCGTCCCCCGGTTTTGAGATTACTGGTCGGCGTCGAGTATAATCGCCGCGCCATCGCGCGCCAGTCCGCCCGCGGAACGTCTGAAAACAAACCATCCGCCGGCGCCGGATCGACAGGAGAGTCCATGCATCGACGCCGATTCGTGCTCGCCGCAGGTGCCTCACTGGCCGCCCCTGCCGTCGCCCGGGCGCAGGAAACCATCCGAGGCGCCAAGGGAAATTACCGCCTGGTCACGCTCAGCCGCGACCTCGAGCAGCCCTGGGGGATGGCCTTCCTGCCCGACGGCCGCCTGCTGCTCACCGAGCGGCCGGGCCGGCTGCGCGTCTTCGCCAATGGCCGGCTGGAACGGACGCCGCTCTCGGGCGTGCCCAAGGTCTATGGCCGCGGCCAGGCCGGGTTGCTCGACATCTGCCTGCACCCGGACTTCGCCCGCAATCGGGTCCTGTACCTGTCCTACATCAGCGACGGACCGGGCGGCCCGGTGACGACGGCCGGCCGCGCCGAGCTCGGCGATGGCGGCCTGCGCGGCGCGACGCCGATCTTCGACGCCCTGCCGCGCCGGTCCGGCAGCCTCAATCTCGGCTCGCGCCTGCTGTTCGATCGCGCCGGCCTGCTGTACGTGACCTGCGGCGATCGCTTCCAGATGAACCAGGCACAGGATCTCGCCGACCTGGCCGGCAAGATCGTTCGCCTGCGCGACGACGGCACGGTGCCGCCGGACAATCCGTTCGTCGGGCGGGCGGGCGCGCGGCCGGAGATCTTCACCTGGGGCAATCGCAACCCGCAGGGCCTTGCGCTCCATCCCGAGACCGGCAGGGTCTGGGAGGTCGAGCACGGGCCGCGCGGCGGCGACGAGCTCAACATCCTCAAGGCCGGCGCCAACTACGGCTGGCCGCGGGTCACCTGGGGCGTGAACTACGACGGCAGCAAGATCACCGACAACCGCAGCCTGCCGGGCATGGAGGATGCGCTGCGCACCTGGGTGCCGTCGATCTCGCCCTGCGGGCTCTCCTTCTACACCGGCGACCGATTTCCCGGCTGGAAGGGCTCGCTGTTCACTGGCGCGCTGTCGGCCTATGCGCTGTTTCGCATCGAGCTCGACGGCGAGCGCTATCGCAGCGAAGAGCGGTTGCTCGAGGGCCGCCTTCCCTATATCCGCGACGTGCGCCAAGGGCCGGATGGGTTCATCTACCTCGTCACCCATAGCGACGACGGCGGACTCTACCGCCTGGAACCCGCGTAGCACCACGTCATGCCGCCACCGCTCATTCTCGCTTCGGCCAGTCCCTCGCGGCGCCAGCTCCTCGCCAATGCCGGGCTCGACTTTACCATCGAGCCGTCGGGCGTCGACGAGGACGAGGTGAAGCTGAGCCTGCTCGGCGAACGCGCCCGCCCGCGCGACATCGCCACGACGCTGGCCGAGATGAAGGCGACGCGCGTCTCGGCGCGGCGCAGCGGCGCGATGGTGATCGGCGCCGACTCGACCCTCGCCTGCGATGGCCGACTGTTCGACAAGCCGCCGACGCTGGCCGCGGCGCGCCAGCAATTGACCGATCTCGGCGGCCGGACGCACGAGCTCCATTCGGCGGTCGTGGTGGCGCAGAACGGCGCCCGCATCTGGCAGGCGGCCGACCACGGGCGTCTCACCATGCGACCCTTTACCAACTCCTTCCTCGACGCCTACCTGGCGCGCGCCGGCGAGGCGGTGTGCGGCTCGGTCGGCGCCTATCAGCTCGAGGGGCTGGGTGCCCATCTGTTCAGCCGCATCGAAGGCGACTACTTCACCGTCCTCGGCCTGCCGCTGCTGCCTCTCCTCGCCTTTCTCGCCGAGCACGGCATCGGTCTGGAGCAGCCATGAGCGCCTACACGACTATCCTGGGCGAGGCGCGCGGCCGGCCGTTCGCCGCCATCGTCGGCTGGCCGATCGCCCATTCGCGCTCGCCGGCACTGCACGGCTTCTGGCTGAAGCAGCACGGCATCGACGGTCACTACGGCCGCCTGCCGGTCGAGCCCAACCGGGCCGCCCTGGAAGAGCTGGTCGCCTTCCTGCGCGACACGCCCAACGCCCGCGGCTGCAATCTCACCCTGCCGCACAAGATCGACATCATGCCGCTCCTCGATCGCATCGAACCGGCGGCGGCGCGCATCGGTGCCGTGAACACCGTGATCAAGCAGCCCGACGGCTCGCTCGAAGGCCGCAATTCGGATGGCTTCGGCTTCATGGAGGCACTGCGCTACAACGCCCCGACGTGGCGCGCCGACGCCGGACCCGTGGCCGTCCTGGGCGCGGGCGGCGCCGCCCGCGCCATCGTCGCCAGCCTGGTCGACGCCGGTGTCCCCGAGTTGCGCCTGATCAACCGCACGCGCAGCACGGCAATCGATCTCGGGGTTGCCTTCACGCCCGCGGATGGCAGGCAGATCGTCGTCGATCACTGGGAGGACCGGGCGCGCGCGCTCGACGGAGTCACCCTTCTGGTCAACACCACCTCGCTCGGCATGACCGGCAAGCCGCCGCTCGACCTAGATCTCGCCCACCTGCCGCACTCGGCGGCCGTCTACGACATCGTCTACACGCCGCTGGAGACCGGCCTGCTGGCCGCCGCACGCGGGCGCGGCAACCGCTGCATCGACGGCCTCGGCATGCTGCTGCACCAGGGCCGCATGGGCTTCGAAGCCTGGTTCGGCGTCGCCGTCGATGTCAGCGCCGAGCAGCGCCGCGCCGTCGCCGCTGATCTCGGCGCGTAGGGTCGAACCGATGCCGAACGACGCGTAAGTGAGCTGGCCGGGATTGGCGCGCGCAAGCGCGATCAGCTCCTGGACCGTATTGGCCTGCACCGACGGATGGGCCACGAGCACCAGCGAAACGGTGCCGATCCCGGCGACCGGCTCGAACTCCTTCAACGTATCGTAGGGCGGCTTGGCTTTGTCGCCGCCGACCTGGGGGCCTGAGATTGGGCGGCAGGGGATGGTGGTCCAGCCACGGCATCTCCGCAAAACCTCGATACGGGCAGGTACCCGATCCCGGCCAGTTGTTGCGCGCTCTATCTAGCTCTTCTTCACGCACTCGAATGTGGCAGAACCACCCGGCATGATCGCGTTGAAGCGCGCGTCACGGCCGTATCTCTGACAATGAGTCTGCGCGGCAATGAACGCTCCCTGCTCGCCCGTGGCGTGTCCGCTCATGACACCACCTTCGGCATTGCCGGTGACGGTCGGTTGGCCGCAAGCCGCCAATAACAGCAGCCCCCCGATCACGATGCTCGTCCGCATGGAGCCTCCGTCCATACGGCAAATGCGGCGGACAGACCGTTCATCATGCGCCCTCTCCTCCTTGCGACAAGCTTGGCATGCAATCAACGTATCGTTCGCAAGTCCGCGCGAAAAGCAAGCTGGAAGTACTAATGACTAGTAGGCAGGAACCATTCCAATGACCCGGCGTTACACTGTCCTCCTCCGTCGATGCCCACATGGCGGGTCGCGGGAGCCGGGGTATTTGGCTGCGCAGAGGACCATGCCCACGGCTAGATCGCCTTGGCAAAGATCCCACGCTCCTTTCGGAACGGCCCCACCTCGATCTTCAACCTGCTCCCGTAACGAGTGATGAATCTTCGCCGCCTTTCGTAGGCTACCTGGCCGCTCTCCTCGAGCTTGACCGCGCCGCCAGCAATCGCCTTGCCCAGCTTGCTGCGGGCCCTTGCGACATCCCGGCCCGAGCCGCTGGCGAGGAGCGACCGGAACTCCGGCCCGAGAAGGCGCGCGGCGACGGCAGATCGGTCGCGGTGCTCCCGTCCGCCGCGGCGATGCCTGACGCCCGGTCGTAACCGGCGAGGCGGCTCGTCAGGGTCCGCCCGGCCGGCAGGACGTAGGCGCTGCCGCCCTGCCAGTTCTCGCTGGTGACGGGCGTGCCGTCTGGGCGCATCGCCAAGGCGTAGCCGCCGCTGATCAATGACAGCGTCCGGCCAAACGCATTCGTGCCCTGAACCGCATCCAGCCGGTCGAGGATGTCCGGCACGAGCAAGGCCTCCGCCGCCGAGATGCGGGTCGACAGTGCACGTTTCAACTCAGCCTTGACGGTGGGCCAACCCACCACCTCCTGCACGAAGCCGCCGCGCCGAGCAGGGGGCCGACTAGGAACAGGCGGCGGCTGACCATCCTCTTCGTGAGAGCGCTTGTGGACCGCTACTGATTCATCGAGCTGAAGAAGTCCTGGTTGGTCTTCGCCGTCCGGAGCTTGTCGAGCAGGAACTCGATGGCGTCGACCGCGCCCATCGGCATCAGGATGCGGCGCAGCACCCACATCTTGGACAGCGTCGCGCGATCGACCAGCAGCTCTTCCTTGCGGGTGCCCGACTTGGTGATGTCGATCGCCGGGAAGGTGCGCTTGTCGGAGACCTTGCGGTCGAGGATGATTTCCGAGTTACCGGTGCCCTTGAACTCCTCGAAGATCACCTCGTCCATGCGGCTGCCGGTGTCGATCAACGCCGTGGCGATGATGGTGAGCGAGCCGCCCTCCTCGATGTTGCGGGCGGCGCCGAAGAAGCGCTTGGGCCGCTGCAGGGCGTTGGCGTCGACGCCGCCGGTCAGCACCTTGCCCGAGCTCGGCACGACGGTGTTGTAGGCGCGGCCGAGGCGGGTGATCGAATCGAGCAGGATCACCACGTCCTTCTTGTGCTCGACCAGGCGCTTGGCCTTCTCGATCACCATCTCGGCCACCGCGACGTGCCGGCCGGCCGGCTCGTCGAACGTCGAGCTCACGACCTCGCCCTTCACCGTGCGCTGCATGTCGGTCACTTCCTCCGGCCGCTCATCGACGAGCAGCACCATGAGGTAGACCTCGGGATTGTTGGCGGTGATGGCGTGGGCGATGTTCTGCAGCAGCACCGTCTTGCCGGTGCGCGGCGGCGACACGATCAGGGCGCGCTGGCCCTTGCCGATCGGCGCGATCAGGTCGATCACGCGAGTCGAGATGTCGAGCTGTTGCTGCGGCGTGCTGGTCGTCGCCTTCTTGGTGAGCGTGCCGGTGCGCCGCGCGCCGACGCGGCCCGACGAGGTGGCGCGCGAGCTGCTGTTCTCCTCGGCGAGGGTCGGCGCCATGACCGCCGCACCGTTCTCCATCTCGAGCTTCAGCTTCTCGTCGGGATAGAGCGGGGTCAGCGAGTCGAAGTTGATGCGATGGCGCAGCGCATCGGGATCGTCGAAGTTGATCTTGTTGATCTGCACCATGGCGAAGTAGCGCTCGCCGTCCTTGGGGGCGCGGATCTCGCCTTCCACCGTGTCGCCGGTACGCAGGCCGAACTTTCGCACCTGGGTCGGGCTCACATAGATGTCGTCGGCGCCCGGCAGGTAGTTGGCTTCCATCGAGCGCAGGTAGCCGAAGCCGTCGGGCAGCACCTCGATGGTGCCGACGCCGAAGATCGCCTGGTCGGCGGCGGCGAGCTTCTGCAGGATGGCGAACATCAGCTCCTGGCGGCGCATCATCGCCGCGCCTTCGACGCCCTGCTCCTCGGCAAAGGCGAGCAGCTCGGGCGGTTTCTTCTTCTTGAGGTCCTGGAGGTTCATGGGTCTTCAGTCAGAGGTGGGGAAATGACGCACGCGCCCCGGCCGCCTGATGCGACCGTCGTGAAATTGCGCTGTGTCGTTCAAGGTGGGCCCCGTCGATCACCGCCGGGGAGGCGGCGCCAGGGGCCCTGGGTGGCGGCTATGTACAGGGCGGGCGAGGCGCTGTCAAAGGGCCGCCGGAAGCGGGAGTCATCGCTGGGAGCGCGCCACTCCGATGGCGCTCATGGGGATGCGTAATCAACAAGAAGAGCGCCATCGGAGTGGCGCGCTCCCAGCGATGATCCCTATGAAGTGCCGTCGAGGGTGAAAGCGTCGGTCATTTGCCCTCCCCGGCCAGCATTTCGGCGTAGCGGAAGATCTCGGTGTGGTCAGCGGCCGGCCCGAGCCTGGCGACGGCATCGGCCCAATAGCCTACCGACTGCCTGAGAACCGGCATGTCGAGCCCGAGATGGCTGGCGACGTCGCCGGCCGTGCGCAGATCCTTGGCCATCAGGCCGGCCGTGAAGCCGGCGGCGAAGGTGCGCGAGACGACGAACTGGCGGCCCTTGACCTCGGTGGCATTGCTCTTGCCGGTCGAGCTGTTGAACACGTCGACCATGGTGCCCGGATCGAGCCCGAACGCCTCGCCGACCACCAACGCCTCGCACATGGCGACGAGGCCGGCCGCCGACAAGTAGTTGTTGAGCGCCTTGAGCGCATGACCGGCGCCCGCCGGACCGCACAGGGTGATGGTCTTGCCCATGGCCCCGAACACCGGCCGGGCGCGCTCCAGGTCGGCGGCGGCGCCGCCCACCATGATGCTGAGCGAGCCGTCGATCGCGCGGCGCACGCCGCCCGACACCGGGGCATCCAGCAGGGCCACTCCCGATGCCGCGAGATCGCGCGCGAGCTTCTGGGTGTCGACCGGGTTGGAGGAGCTCATGTCGACAACCAGCGCGCCAGGCGCCAGGCCTTCGCGCGCCGCGTCGCGGCCCTCGATCACCGCCTGCCGCACCACCTTGCCGTCGGGCAGCATGGTGATCAGCGCATCGGCGCCCTGCGCCGCCGCCTTGGGCGACGCCGTGGCGAGCGCCGACGGATGCGCGCCGACGAAGTCCGAAACCGCCTTCTGCGACAGGTCATAGAGTCTCAGCTTGAAGCCCGCCTCGGCGAGCCGCGCCGCCATCGGACGGCCCATCATGCCGAGGCCGATGAAGGCAATGGTGGCGGGTGGTGCAAGCGTGGTCATGGGTCGGTCCTGAAAATCGCACTAGGGAGAGAGATCGTACTCGTAGAAGGGCAGGGTCCTGCCCGGAATGGCGTCAGACGGCGCCTGCCGGAGATAGCGCGCGCCCATGCGCTCGTAGAACGGCGCCGCATTGGGATCGGCCAGGATCGTCATGCGCCGGGCGCCGAGCCTGCGGGCAAGATCGGCCGCGGCGGCGAACAGCGCGCGGCCGGCGCCGCGGCCGATCTCCGGCGGATCGACGAACATCAAATCCAAGTCGGCAACGGCCGCTTCCATGATCACGCAGGCAACGCCGACCGGTACATTCGCGCCATCGACAGCCACCAGCACGCGGCCGTCGACGATGTCGCCCTCGTCGACGGCGAGCGAGGGCGCGCTCAGCGCCATGAACGCCGCGTCATAGCCCCAATGGGCTTTCGACCTGATGCAGAGCGCGCTGAGCCTCGCGGCCTCGCCCCTCTGCGCCGGTCGAATAGCCGCCATGGCTCAGACGCCGCGTTCCTTGAACACGTCGCGGGCGGTCTTGAACGCGTCGAGCCCGGCCGGGATGCCGCAATAGATCGCGACCTGGAGGAACACTTCCTTGATTTCCTCCTTGGTGAGGCCGTTGTTGAGCGCGCCATTCACGTGCAGCTTGAGCTCAGGGCTGCGGTTGAGCGCAGCCAGCATGGCGAGATTGAGCATGGAGCGCGTCTTGCGCGGCAGGCCCGGACGCGTCCAGACGTAGCCCCAGCAGTACTCCGTCGTGACGTCCTGGAACGACATCATGAAATCGTCGGCGCTGGCCATCGAGGTGTCGACGTAGCCGGCGCCGAGCACGGCTTTGCGCACCTTCATGCCCTCGTCGTAGAGCTTCTTGTTGCGCGGGCTGGCTTTGGGCTTCGCCGCCTTGGCCACTGCCTTCGGTTTCGCCGCTCTCTTGGCTCTCGCCATTTCATTCCTCCGGTTCGATGAACCGGCGGACACTAGAGCACATTCGTGTCGGCTGGAACCGGTCGAACGCGCCTGCGCTAGCTGTTACGAACAATCGAGCGGCTCGCCTATCGACTCATGGTGGTCATGCTCTTCTGGACCGCGGGCGACCCGCCCGATAATGCTCATGAGGGGGCGGGACGCCCGCGGTCCAGAAGAGCGTCAAACCGCGTGACGATCGGTCTGGCGATTCACCGGGCGCGGCAGGCCCTTGGCCTGGGCGGCCTGGCAAAGATCCTCGATGGTGATGCTGTCGAGCTGGGTCATCATGCGATCGCGCATGGTCTCCCACATCGGCCACACGACCTCGTGGGCAAGCGGCGAGCCGATCGCCGGATCCGACGGCTCGGTCTCGGCCTCGAGGTTGCGCACCACCCGCACCACCTCGCCCAGGGTGATGCGTTTTCGATCGCGGCCGAGACGATAGCCGCCACGCGGTCCGCGCTTGCCGCTCAGGATGCCGGCGCGCACCAGATGCTGCAGCACCTGCTCGAGATAGCGCTTGGGAATGCGCTGGCGCTCGGTGATGTCGCCGCTGCGCACCGGGTGCTCGCCGACATAGAACGCCACGTCGAGGACCGCTTCGATGGCGAACATGGTTTTCTTGCTGAGCCGAGGCATCCCCGGTTTCCTCTATCAGGCGACTTTTGGCGACCCGGCCGATACTCCTGTCGAACCGAACCCGCCCGCACCGCGCGCCGTGCGTTCGAGCTCACTCACTTCACGCCACACCGCGCGGGCATGCCGGGCGACGATCAACTGTGCAATCCGCATGCCGCGCGTGATGCGGAACGGCTCCTTGCCGAGATTGACCAGGATGACGCCGATCTCGCCGCGATAGTCGGCGTCGATGGTGCCGGGCGCGTTGGCCACTGTCACGCCGTTCCTGGCCGCCAGGCCGGAGCGCGGCCTGACCTGCGCCTCGAAACCGGGTGGCAGGGCGATCGAAATGCCGGTCGGCACGATCCGCCGGTCGAGCGGCCCCAGCTCGATCTCACCCTCGATGGCGGCCAGCAGGTCGGCACCGGCGGCGGCGGCGGTCGCATAGTCGGGCAATGGCAGATCGCGCGCGTGGGCAAGGCGCACCAATTCGATCTCGACGGTCTCGGCCCCCGTCATCTTCCTTACTCGGCCGCCTGGGCGGTGGGAGGCGCGGCAAAATGCCGGGCGATGCGGGCCGCCAGCCGCGATGCGACATCGTCCTTGGCCAGGGTCGGCCAATCCTCCACGCCGGCGGCGCTGATCAGGTGGACAGTATTGCGCTCGCCGCCGAAGGTGCCGGTGGCCGGCGAGACGTCGTTGGCGACGATCCAGTCGCAGCCCTTGCGCTTGCGCTTGTCGATGGCATTGGCCACCAGGTTCTCGGTCTCGGCGGCGAAGCCCACGACCAGGGCCGGGCGTCGCGGACGGGCGTTGGCGCCGAGGCTCGACAGGGTCGCCAGGATGTCGGGGTTGGGCACCATCGTCAGGACCGGCGGTTCGGCGCCTGGCTGCTTCTTGATCTTCGCAGTGGCGGGGCGGGCGACCTTCCAGTCGGCCACCGCGGCGGCGCAGACTGCGATGTCGACCGAGCCGGCGGCCAGGCAGGCGGCCAGCATCTGGTCGGCCGAGTCGATATGCACCGTCGCGAGGCCCGGCGGATCGGGCAGGCTGACCGGCCCGCACACCAGGGTGACCTCGGCGCCGAGCCGCGCCAGGGCGGAGGCGATGGCATGCCCCTGCTTGCCCGACGAGTGGTTGGAGATGTAGCGCACCGGATCGATGGCCTCGCGCGTCGGTCCCGACGTCACCAGGGCGCGCCGGCCGGCCAGGGGCTTCGCCGGCGCCAGCGCAAGCAGGCTCTCGATGGCCGCCACGATCTCGTGCGGCTCCGCCATGCGGCCGGGACCATGTTCGTTGCACGCCATGGCCCCGTCGTTGGGGCCGACGAAGGCGACGCCCCGCCGCTTCAGCGTTTCGACATTGGTCACCGTGGCGGCGTGCGTCCACATGCGCACGTTCATCGCCGGCGCGGCCAACACGGGCTTGTCGGTGGCGAGCAGAACCGTCGCTGCCAGGTCGTCGGCCATGCCCGACGCCATGCGCGCCAGGAGGTCGGCGGTGGCCGGCGCCACGACCAGCAGATCGGCGTCGCGCGATAGCTGGATGTGACCCATCTCGCTCTCGTCGGTGAGCGAGAACATGTCGCCGTAGACGCGATCCTCGCTCAGCGCCTGCAGCGACAGCGGCGTCACGAACCTGGCACCAGCCTCGGTCACGACACAACGCACGGATGCGCCGCGCTCGCGCAACCGCCGGATCAGCTCGAGGGATTTGAAGGCCGCGATGCCGCCCGCGACGATCAGCAGGATCCGCTTGCCGTTCAGCATGGCGGCAAGACTATCACAACAGCCGGCTCGCGAAAGTGTAGAGCCCGGTCAGCAGCAGGGCCCAGAACACGACGATGCGAAACTGATCGATCGACAGGCGCAGGCGAACCTGCTGGCCGAGCCACATGCCGGCCAGCGCCGGCACCACCGCCGCCGCCGACACGAGCGCGCGCGACCCGTCGATCAGGCCGAAGCTCAGCAGCGAGACGGCAAGGGAGAACGAGGTGGCGCAGAGGACCACGCCCAGGGTCTGCACCAGCTCGGAAGGCTTGATGTCGAGCCCCTGCAGGTAGGGCATCAGCGGGACCACCGGCACGCCGACCACGCCGCCGACGAACCCGGAAACGATACCGACCAGCGGCGCCAGCGGCTTCTCCAGATCGGCATGGATGTGCAGGCGGATGCGCAGCAGGCCGAGCGCGCTGTAGGCGACGAGCACGGCTCCCAGCACGAGAAAGGCCCAGTCCGGCCCCTTGCGGCCGAGCAGGCCCATGGTGGCATAGAGCGATACCGCCAAGGGCACGACGAGAGGCCAATGGCGGCGCACGATGGCGCGGAAGCGGCCGCCGACCGACGCCTGCCAGACGTTGCTGAAGATGATCGGAAAGGTGACCAGCGCCATCGCCTCGGTCAGAGGCAGCACCAGCGAGGTGAGTGCGATGGTGATGGTCGGCAGGCCAAGCCCGACCAGGCCCTTGACCAGCCCCGCGATCAGCAGGACGGCGAGACCGAAGGTGATATCGGTCAGGGGCATCCGCTCATGGCTGGGAGCGCGCCACTCCGATGGCGCTCTTCTTCTCGATCACACAGCCCATGAGCGCCATCGGAGTGGTGCGCTCCCAGCCATGAGATCACTCAGTGCCACCAGGCGACGATGGCGGCGAGCAGCGCCAGCGCCGCGACGATCTCGGTGAATCCTACGCGCAGCCACGACCGCGGCGCCGGCAGCGGCTTTTTCAGCTCCGCCTCGGCTTTCTGCCGTTCGTGCTCGGCCATCATCTGCAAGCCGTCGATCAGACGCGGCAGGCGGCGCAGGCCCTCCGCCAGGTCGGCGACGGCGCGGCCGACCGTGGCGCGCGGGCCGAAATGCGTGCGCATCCAGTCCTCGATCAAGGGCCGCGCCAGCTCCCAGATGTTGACATGCGGATTGAGCCTGGTGCCCATGCCTTCGGCCATCAGCATGGTCTTCTGCAAGAGCAGGAGCTGCGGCTGCACCGCCATCTCGAACTGCTCGGTGACGCGCAGCAGATGGGCGAGCAGGCGGGCGATCGAGATCTCGTGGCTCGGCTTTCCGAAGATCGGCTCGCCGATCGAGCGGCAGGCCTGCGCGAACATCTCGCGCGACTGGTCGGGCGGCACGTAGCCGGCGCGAAATTGCACATCGGCAACGGCGCGATAGTCGCGGCGCAGGAAGGCGACCAGCAGCTCGGCGAGGTAGCCGCGCGTCGCCTCGTCGACCCGGCCCATGATGCCGAAATCGACCGGCACGATGCAGCCCGAGCGGTCGACGAAAGCATTGCCACCATGCATGTCGGCGTGGAAGAAGCCGTCACGGAACACCTGGTAGAAGAACGCCTCGGCACACTTCTGCATGATGGCATCGGGATCGTGGCCGGCGGCGACGATGGCGTCGCGATCGCCGATCGGGATGCCGTCGACCCGCTCCAGGGTCATCACGCGCTGCGCGGTGCGGTCCCAGTCGATCGCCGGGGCGCGATAGCCGGGATCATCGATGAAATTCTCGCCCAGCTCCTGGGCAGCCGCCGCTTCCATGCGCAGGTCCATCTCGACCCGCACGACGTCGGCGAAGGCGCGCACCGAATCGACCGGCTTCAGGCGGCGGAACCGCGGCTGGGTGCGCTCGACCAGCTCAGCCATCCAGTAGAACAGGTCGAGGTCGCGCTCGAACGCCTTCTCGATGCCGGGACGCAGCACCTTCACGGCAACGTCGCGCCCGTCGGTGGTGACAGCGAAATGGACCTGGGCGATCGACGCCGCGGCGACCGGAATGTCCTCGAACTTGGTGAAAAGCGTATCGATCGGCTGCCCGAGCTCGGCCTCGACGATGCGCCGCGCCTCGGCGCCGGAGAAGGGCGGCAGGTGATCCTGCAGCTGTGCGAGGTCGGCGGCGACGCTCTCGCTCAGAAGGTCGGCGCGGGTCGACAGGGCCTGGCCGAGCTTGATGAAGGAGGGCCCCATCTCCTGGAGCGCCGCGGTCAGGCGCTCGCCCGGCCGCCGCGTGTCGCGCCGGCCGGCGAACAGGCGCGCCCAGGCGATCAGCGCCGGGGCGATGCCGAGCGTCTCGAGCGGAAACAGCGCATCGTGCCGCGCGAAGCTCAACGCCATGCGCAACAGGCGCCACGAATTGCGAAGCGCGCGCAGCATGTTAGGCGAGTGCTGGCTCCTCCCCTGCCTTTGTGGGGAGGTGTCGCCGTCTTACCGCGAGGGTGGGGTCACGACTCATCTCATGCGGACCGCGGGCGTCTCGCCCGCTCATGAGAAGAGCGGGCGAGACCCCCGGGGTCCGAAAGAGGGCCATGACCCCGCCGTCCGCGAAGACGCGGACACCTCCCCAGCAAGGCTGGGGAGGAGAGTGAAGACGCGGCCCCGCCATCACACTCGCCAGCCCGAATGCAGGGCCACGACGCCGAGCGTCATGTCACGCCAGGTGACGTTGGCGAAACCTGCCTGGCGCATGCGCCGGGCGAGCTCGCGTTGCGGCGGGAAGCGCCGGATGCTCTCGTGTAGGTAGCGGTAGGCTTCGGCGTCGCCGGCGACGACGCGGCCGAAGAATGGCAGGGCCCGGCTGGAATAGGCGTCGTAGATCCGGCCGACCGGCGCCGACGTCACCTTGCTGAACTCGAGGCAATGGAAGCGCCCGCCCGGCTTCAGAACGCGATGCGCCTCGGCAAGGGCCTTATCGATGTGGGTGACGTTGCGCAGCCCGAAGGCGATCGTGTAGCCGTCGAACCTGCAATCCTCGAAGGGCAGGCTCTCGGCATCGCCGGTCACCCAGTCGAGACCGGCCACCAGCCCGCGATCGATCGCGCGATCGCGGCCGACCGCCAGCATGGCCTGGTTGATGTCGCAGACCGTGACATCGGGTCGCTCGCCCTGCCGGCGCACCAGGCGGAAGGCGATGTCGCCGGTACCGCCCGCGACGTCGAGAAGGCGCTCGCCCGGCCGCGGATGGACGACGTCGATCAGGGTGTTCTTCCAGAGCCGGTGCACGCCCGCCGACATCAGATCGTTCATCAGGTCGTAGCGCGGCGCCACGCTCTCGAACACCTGGCGCACCAGGCCCGCCTTCTCGCCCGCCGGAACATCTCGATCGCCGAAGGACGCGCGATCCGGATCGCGATGGCGCGCGGCCTCGCCTGCCGGGGCCGACACGCTGGGATCGGGCTTCGTCATGGACCGCAACCTAGAGCGATTCCCTATCTGATGGAACCGCTTGCGGTTCCATCAGTCAGGGAAGGCGGGCCTGGAAATAGATGTTGCAACAGGCATATTCCGTCCGCCTGATTGCAGCCGGCCAGAAAGTGCTCGCGGGGGAGTCGCCATGGCGCTGAAAGATCGGGTGATCCTGATCACCAATGTCGAGAAATTCGCCGGGCACGGCACGTCGGCCGTAGCGCTGGCCCAGGGCGCCACGGTGCTGGCGCACGATCCGACCTTCGAGGCGCCGAGCGCTCGCCGCGCCTATGAGGCGCGCCACCCGGGCGCGCATGCGCTGGCCGCGACCGACCCGGCGACGATGATCGAGCTTGCGCTCAAGCGCCACGGTCGCATCGATGCCCTGGTCAGCAACGACGCCTTTCCGGCCTTGCGGGCGCCGCTCGCGGAGGCGCGCCTCGAGGACTATCGCACGGCGCTCGAGACGATGGCGGTGGCGCCGTTCCGCCTGATCCAGCTGGTTGCGCCGGCGATGCGAAAGCAGAGGTCGGGTCGCATCGTCCTGGTGTCGTCGGCGGCCCCGTTGCGCGGCATCGCCAATTACGCGCCCTACGTGTCGGCGCGCGCCGCCGCCAACGGGCTCGTGTCCTCGCTCGCCAAGGAGCTCGGCCGCGACGGCATCACGGTGAACGCCGTCGGCTCGAATTACGTCGAGAACCCCGACTACTTCCCGCCCGCGCTGCTCGCCAACAAGGAAGCGATGGCCAAGATGACGGCCCAGATCCCGGTCGGCCGGCTGGGCAAGCCCGAGGAGCTCGGAGCGACCATCTGCTTCCTCTGCTCCGAGCAAGCGGGCTTCATCACCGGTCACATCCTTCCGCATGCCGGCGGATGGGCGTGACGTCGGCACACGAGAGGCTGCCAAGTGTCAGAGATAGCTGGTGACCTCGGGGGGCGAAAACCAGTTGTCGTGGCGGCCGTCCATGTAGGTGATCGGCACCTTGGCGAGCTCTTCCGGTGCGATGTCGTCCAGGCACGCGACGCTGATCGATACGAAGGCGCCGCCGATCTCGGCGACGTCGCCATCGCCGAAGGGCGTGATGCCGCAGTGCTTGCAGAAACGATGATGGCCCTGCCTGGTGTTGAACTGATAGTCGGCAAGTTCGTCCTTGCCCGAGACCAGGCGGAAATCGGTTGGCTTGATCGAGACATTCCAGGCCCGCCGCTTGGTGCAGATCGAGCAATTGCAGCGGCCGGTGCCGGCTTCCAGATCGATGTCTGCCTCGAAACGCACGCGGCCGCAGTGGCAGCTGCCGTGATAGGTCTTCTTCATCGCCTGCCCTCCTCGTTCGCCTCGACAATGGACAGGAGTAGGAATTGGTTGCGATAGCAGGCCAAGCTGCCAGACAATGGCAGTGGCGGCACTGTCGCCGGCTCAGAACTTCAGCGCCGCCTTCAGGCCGCCGCCGTAGCCGATCGTCGAGTCGGAGAACTTCCCGGCGCCCTGGAGGGACAGCACGACGTTGCCCTGGACGAAGACGTCGATGTTGGCGCCGATGTCGAGATAGGTCCGGGCGAAGGTGCTGTTGATCGTGAACGGCGCGACACTGGGCGCCGAGAGGAAGGACGCGGTCACGGTGGGTGACGCGCTGCCGATGAACTGGGTGAGGCCGACCATGATGTTCGGCCGGACCAGCGTGCCGCCCAGCATCACGTCGCCGCCGAGCTCGATGGCCGGCTGGATGGTGAGGTAGGTCTGACCGCTCGCCTGCACGCTGAGCCCGGCGCCGGCGGCGCCGCTCTCGGTCAGCGCCCCCGTGCCGAGATACTGGAAGCCCGCATCGACGCGCGGCTTGACGTAGACGTTGCCGTACTCGAAGGCGTGCGCGGCGCGCAGCTGGCCGGCAATCATCCAGTGCGGCAGCACGCTGGCGGCGGTCGCGCCGTTGAACAGCCGGCGCGAGACGTTGTACTGGCCGTAGCCCGCCGCCAGCGACGCCGACAGCAGCGTATCCCCGAACGTGCGCTTGGCGACGAGGCCGAGCTGGCCGAACGTGCCCTTGCTCCAGGCGAGGCTTTCGACCGCCATGTTCTGGAACTCGACGCTGAGCCCGCCGCCCAGCAGCCAGTCGTCGCCGACATCGACCTGTCCGCCGGCGGCGATCTGGAAGGACGAGAAATTGAAGGCACGATTGAGCGTGCTGGTCGGCCGCGACAGGCCCCAGGCATCGACGCGGGCCCAGCCGCAGCTGTCCTGCCGGATGAAGCGATAGGCGCCGTCGCGCGCCGCGCAGCTCAGCAGCGCATCGCTGAACTGCATGCCGGAGAACAGCGTGGCGATCTGGTGATCGGACATGATCTGCGGCGTCAGCGAATCGAGCGCGGCGAGATAGCCGCCGACCGTCGCGATGCCGAGCAGGCCGCTCAGGCTCGAATCGAGCGCGCTGCTCCTCGCCGCCTGCTGAAGGCCGCCGGCGAGCGCCGCCTGGTTGCTGTTGGCCGACGCCAGCACCGTCGGGTTGGCATAGTTGATCGAGTAGTTGAGGACGATGTCGTTGCTGTTCGGATAGCCGAGACTGTAGGTGATGACCGCGGTGCCGGACGGTGCGGCGAGGCTGCTCTGCGTGCTGGTCGCGACGCCCCCGGTCGCGCTCACGATGGTCAACGCGCCGCTCGCGGTCTGGGTATTGAGAAGGTTGGCCTGGACCGAACCGGCGAGATTGGCGGTGCCGGCAACCACGATCGCGTCGGCCTGGTTGGCCGACGGCGAGATGTCGATCGCCAGCACGCCGCCGGACGATTGGGCGAGGCTGCCGGCGCTGATCGTCGTCGTCTGGATCTGTCCGGTGCCGCCGGGCGACAGGGTGCCGGCGTTGCTGAGCACGCCCGAGCTGCCGAACGACAGCGAGGGTCCGGTGTTGAAGGTACCGCCGGACAGGTTGTTGAACGTGCCGGTGCCGGCGCTGAACAGGACCTGGCCGTTGATGGTGCCGGAATTGTCGATGGTGGTGGCGCCGACCGACGACTGGCCGGCCGCGCTGGTCACCTGGATCGCGGTGCCCGACGCCACGCCGCCCGACGCCGTGAGCGTGCCCTGGTTGGTGATGGTGTTGGTGCTGCCGCCCTGCAGGAGGATGCCGGCGCCGGTGCCGTTGCCGCCGCTCACCGTCGCAGTCTGGGCGATCGCGACGGCGATCGTGCCGTTGCCTTGCAGGCCGACGCTCTGCGCCACGATGCCGTAAGCGTTGGCGCCCTGGGTAGAGACGCTGGCGCCGCTGCCGACCGTCACGCTGACCGCGCCGCCGGTGCCCTGGCCGCCGGCGCTTTGGGCGAAGATGCCGTGCGCGGCCGAGCCGCTGGTCGACAAGGTGCCGGAATAGGTCACCGTCACCGCGCCACCACTGCCGCTGCCGCCCGAGCTGCCGACCAGTGCTCCGCTCGGCGCATCCAGCTGGCCGGCGATGCCGCCGCCGCCGCCCACGCTCTGGGCGAACAGGCCGACCGAGCTGTTGCCGGTTGTGGTGACATTGGCGCTGACCGCAACCGTGACCGTGTTGCCGCTCCCGGTCGTCGAGGTGCCCTGCGACATCGCGAGGTCGGTGCCGAAGTTGCTCACCGAGCCCATGGCGACGGTGCCGCCGAGGCCGCCGCCGCCGCCGATGCTCTGGGCCAGGATGCCGTAGGAGGCGACGGTCCCGGTCGCGCTGGCCGAGCCGGTGCTGATCGATCCGCCGGTAACGTTGACCGTGACCGTGCCGCCGCTGCCGGTCACGCTGCCCGTGCCGCCGACCGTGAGCGTGCTGCCGCTGGTCCCGAGCGTGCCAACGCTCCCGGTGCCGCCGCCGCCACCGATCGACTGCGCCAGGATGGCGGTGGCCGAGAGGCCCTGGGTGACGAGGGTGCCGGCCGAATGGGTGACCAGCACCGTGCCGCCATCGCCGCTCGAGGCGCTCGTGGCGCCGATATTGACCGCGATCTTGGCGTTGCTGGTGCCTTGGGTCGAGATGATCGAGCGGCTGCCGGCGCCGGTATCGCCGCCGCCCCCGCCGATGCTTTGGGCGTACAGGGCGTTGGCGCCATCGCCATGGGTGGTGACGTTGGCGGCGTTGCCGATCTGCACCGTGCCGCCGTTGCCCGAACCGCCGCCGCCACCGATCGAGATCGCGGCCTGCCACTGGCTCGCCGACCCGATGCCGCCGAGATCGCCGCCCGCGCCGCCGCCGCCGCCGACACTCTGCGCGAACACGCCGTGCGAGGACGCCGTGTAGGTGACGATCGTACCGCCGGTCTGGTTGGTCACGGTGACGGCTCCGCCGTCTCCGCCGGTCGCCGTTCCCCCGAGCGACATCGCGATGCCGTGCGTGGTGCTCGTGCTGGTGGTCGAGCCGAACAGCAGCGAGCCGGTCATGCTGCCGGCGCCGCCGCCGCCACCGACGCTTTGCCCGAAGATGCCGTACTGCTGGCTGACGAACTGCCCATCGTGCGGCGTGCCGGTCGTGATCTGCCCGCTGTTGGTGACCGTCACGGTGCCGCCTACGCTTCCCGAGCCGCCGGTCTGGCCGAGAGCAAAGGTCACCGTCGACCCGGAAGCGCCCGAGACGCTGCCCGACAGCCCGGCCGAGCCGTTGCCGCCGCCGCCGCCGACGCTCTGGGCAAAGATGCCGCGCGATGAATCGCCCAGCACCGTGATGCTGCCCTGGTTGGTGATCGTGACGCCACCGCCCGAGCCGCCGGCGCCACCGGTGGCGCCGAGGGTCACGGTCAAGGCCTTCGACTGATTGCCCTGGCTGCTCTCGTCCGAGACGTCTCCGCGGACGCCCATCCCGGCATTGCCGCCACCGCCCCCGACCGACTGGGCGAAGATGCCGTCCATCTGCTGGAAATGCTCCGGCGTGCCGTCGGTGGTGACGCCGGTGCGCAGGCTGACGCCGCTGGCAATCGTGACGGTGACGGAACCGCCGTCGCCGCCGCTGCCGCCGGACGCGCCCAGCGCGACGCTGAGCTGCGTGGCGCTGCTCGAGCTGGTCGACGTTGCCGTCACCTTGCCGTCGATGCCGACGCCGCCGTGGCCACCGCCGCCGCCGATGCTCTGCGCCACCAGGGCTTTCGACCCGTTGCCGGCCGTCGCGATGTTGCCGCTGGTGCTGACCACGACCGTGCCGCCGGTGCTGCCGCTTCCCGCGTTGCCGCCGACCGCGAGGTCGAGGGCCGAGCCGCCCTGATTGGTCACGTTGCCCAGGATACCGGCAACGCCATTGCCGCCGCCGCCGCCGACGCTCATGGCAAGGATGCCGTACGAATTGTCGTCGCGCGTCGTGAGCGTCGCATAGTTGGCGACCGTGACGCTACCGCCGCTGCCGGCCGAGCTGCCCGACCCGCCAACGGCAATCGCCGCTGTGTCGCCGCCAGCCGTCCCGTTGGTGACCTTGCCGATCGTGCCGATACCGCCATGGCCGCCGCCGCCGCCCACGCTCTCGGCATAGATCGCATGGCCGCCCTGCATGACCGCCGAGAAGCCGTCCGTGCTGAGTCCCGTACCGGTGACGATCGAGCTACCGGTCAGGTTCTGGATTTCGACCGTTCCGCCATTGCCGGCGCTGCCGGCGCTGCCGCCAACGCCCACGGACAATCTGTCGACAGTCGTGCCATCGCCCGTCTTGCCCGGCGCCGTGAACACGTTGGTTCCGCCATTGCCGCCGCCGCCGCCGATCGATTGCGCGAAGATGCCGACCGACCCACGGCCGGTCACGGTGATCGGCGCGCCGGTGTTGGTGATGCTGACCGTGCCGCCGGCGCTCGACACGGCGCCGTTGCCGCCCACGGCGACGCTCAGGGACTGCGACTCGCTGCCCGCGTTCGTCGTCTCGAGAGACCCGGTTGCCCCGCCATGCCCGCCGCCGCCGCCGATCGATTGGGCGTAGATGCCGTGCGACTGCGTGGCCGTGGTGCCGATCTGGCCGGAATTGCCGATGGTCACGGTAGACGCCGTCTGGCCGATCCCGCCATCGCCGCCTACCGACACCGCAGCGGATTGCGCTCCCTGGTCGAGGGTCGCGGTGAAGGCCACGCTGCCATGCCCGCCGCCGCCGCCGATCGACTGAGCGAAGATGCCGTAGGCGCCGGCCGAGCTCGTGCTGCCGGCGGCGCTGCCGGTCGAGATCGCGGCCTGGTTGGTCACCGTGGCGGCGCCGGAGATCGCCCCGGAGCCGCCGCTGCCGCCAACGCTCACGTTGACCTGGTTGGTGTCGCCCGACGTCGTGAAGCTGCCGCTGATCACCATGCTGGCATCGCCGCCCTGCCCGCCGATGCTCTGGGCAACGATGCCGCGCGACCCGCTGCCGGAGACGGCAATGGCTCCGCTGCTGGTGACGGAAACCGCCTCCGCGACGCCGCCACTCGAGCCGCTGCCGCCGACGCTCACGCCGAGCGTGATCGTGTTGGTCGTCGCGACGTTGGCGGCGATCGCCCAGCCGCCATGACCGCCGGCACCGCCAATGCTTTGAGCCAGGATGCCATCGGCGCTTGCGCCGCTCGTGGTCACGCCGTTGGCACTCACGGTCACGCTGTCGCTGCGACTGGCCGGGCCGGCATCGCCGCCGACGGTGACGGCCAAGCTGCCGCTGCTGCCCAGGGCGAGGTTGCCCGAGATGCTCATGCCGCCATTGCCGCCCGCCCCGCCGATGCTCTGAGCCACCATGCCCTGCGACTGGTCGCCAGCGGTTGCGATCCGGCCGCCGGAGACAACGTTCACCAGGCCCGCCGTACCGGCGGAGCCGCCATTTCGTCCCACCGTGACTCCCAGGGCGAACGTGTCGGACGTCGTCAGTGTCCCCGAGATTGTCGTGCCGGCATTACCGCCGCCACCGCCAATGCTTTGGGCCGTGATGCCGGCCGACTGCTGGCCCTGCGTGGTGACCGTGCCGGTATTGGTGATCGTGACATCGGCGCCGTTGGCACCGGAGCTGCCGCTACCGCCCACCGAGACCGCCGCCGCGACCAGGCTGAGTGCGGCGGTGCCTGACACCGCAAGGCCGCCATTGCCGCCGCCACCGCCGACGCTTTGCGCCGTGATACCGGCCGACTGCAGGCCCTGCGTGGTGACCGTGCCGGTGTTGGTCGCCGCGACGCTCGACGCGTCGCCTCCCGAGCCGCCGCTGCCGCCGACCGAGATCGCGATCGCGGCAATGGTGAGGGCCGCGGAGGCCGACACCGACAGCCCGCCATTGCCGCCACCGCCGCCGAGGCTCTGGGCCAGGATGCCGCCCGACTGCTGGCCCTGTGTGGCGATGGCACCGGAGTTGATTGCACTGACTGTCGATCCGAGGCCCCCGGAGCCACCGGAGCCCCCCATCGAGAGCGCAAGCGAGCCGAAATCGGCCAAGGCGCCCGACAGCGCCATCCCGCCGCTGCCGCCCCCGCCGCCGACGCTCTGGGCCAGGAGGCCGGCCGACTGGGAGCCCTGGGTGATGATCGAGCCCGCTGTCGTCGCCGTGACAGCCGCGCCATCGCCGCCAGAGCCGCCGCTGCCCCCCACCGAGACCGCAGCCGAGGCGAATACCGAGAGAGCGCCCGACACCGCCATGCCGCCATGGCCGCCGCCGCCGCCAATGCTCTGCGCGCCGAGTCCCACCGAGTTGCTGGCAGCCGTGCCGATCGTCGATCCCGACCCGACCGTCACCGTGCCGCCCGATCCACCCGATCCGCCGGAGCCGCCGATGGCAACCGAGGCTGCCGCGAGCCCGACACTTGCCGCGACCGAAAAGCCGCCATTGCCGCCGCCGCCGCCGACACTCTGGGCCTGGATGCCGAACGAGCCGCTTCCGGTCGTCGTGATGGCGGTCGATGTCGCCACGCTGCAGGAGCCGCTCGACAGGCCCAGGGTGCAGACCGACACCGCGCCGCCGGTACCGCCGGTGCCGCCCGACCCGCCGATCGATGTGGCGACGCTGGCGGAAGCCGAAACCGCGAAGCCGCCGTTGCCGCCGCCACCGCCGATGCTGATGGCCTGGATGCCGTGCGAGCTTTGACCCGACGTGCTGAGCGACATGGTGCCGTTCGACGTCACCGAAACGGTGCCGCCGGCACCGCCCGTGCCGCCGGATGAACCCAGGGCGACGGCACCGCTGACGCTGAACGAGCCTGAGCCGCCGCCATTGCCGCCGCCGCCGCCCACGCTCTGCGCCTGGATCGCCGTCGAGTTGTCGAGGCTGGTCGTGATGGTTCCGGTGTTCTGGACGGTGACGGTGTCGCCGCTGCCGCCGCTGCCGGAGGGACTGCCCAGGGAGAACCAGCCAAAGCTGGTGCCGCCATGTCCACCGCCGCCGCCGACGCTCTGGGCCAGAATGCCTTGCGAGCATCCGGCACTGCCGCAGACTGCATTGGATCCCGATTGAATGGGCTGGGCCGTCGCTGCGCCCGTCGTGATGGCACCGCTGTTGGTGATGGACACGGTTCCGCCATTGCCGGGATTCGAGCCGAGGCCGCCAAACGTCACGGAAGTCAGGGAAAATCCGCCCGATCCGCCGCCGCCTCCGACGCTATAGGCCATGATGCCGATGGCATCGGTCCCCGATGTCACGAGGCTGCCCGAGTTCACGACCGTGAGATTGCCGCCGTCGCCGCCCTGACCGCCCGACCCCGATGAATAGTACGTGCTGAAGCCGCTGCCGCCGTGGCCGCCACCGCCGCCGACGCTCTGCACCACGAGGGCCATCGCCTGGTCGCTGACCGTCGTGATGTTGGCCGCGTTGGTCACCGTGATCGCGCCGCCGGCCCCGGCGCTGCCGCCATTGGCAGCGAAGGTCACGATCGCGACGCCGCCGCCGGCGCTTGCCGCGTGACCCGCGATCGACTGAGCGACGATGCCGAACGACGCGGCGCCCAGGGTCGTGATCGAGCCCGAGACGTCGATCGTGATGGATCCCGATGTCCCGGTTGAGCCGCCCGAGCCGCCGCCGGAGAACCAGCCGCCGTTGCCGCCCGCGCCGCCGGACGACCCCAGGCTGTAGGCCGCGATGCCGTAGGACTGCGTCCCCGCGGTGGAGACCGTCCAGCTCCCGCCGACCACGAGCGTGCCGCCCCCGCCGCCGGCACCCCCGCTGCCGCCATTGTCGAAAGTCTCTCCCGCGCCTCCGGTCCCGCCGAACCCCGCCTTGCTGACGATGTACAGACCATGCGAGGTATCGGCGGCGGTCGAGATGGTGGCGGCAAAACCCGACGCCGTGCCGACCGTGACGTTGCCGCCCTGCGCACCCTGGCCGCCGGCCCCGCCCTTGTCGGTATCGCCGTTTCCGCCATCGCCGCCCGTGCCGCCCAGGCTGTAGAGGTTGAAGCCGTGGGCGTCTGTCCCGCTCGTGCCGGTGGTCGAGAGGGTGAACGAGCCCGATTGCGTGGTACCGATCGACAGGGCGCCGCCGTCGCCACCAGCGCCCGCAACGCCGCCGCCGCCGGATCCCGCCTTGCCGTTGCCGCCGCCGCCGCCGAGCGACTGCAGGTACACCGCCCGGCCACCGCTGGAGACCGTGACGAACGTGCTGCCGCCGCTGCCGATCTGCACCGCGCCGCCGGCACCGCCGGCACCGCCGCCACCGCCCTTGCCGGACGTACCATCGCCGCCGCCGCCGCCGGTGCCGCCGGCCGAATAAAGCTGAACGCCGATCGCCGAGTCTCCGGACGCGTCGATGGTCGTGCCGGTCAGCGACAGGGTGATGGCGCCGCCCGTGCCGCCCGCGCCGCCGACGCCGCCGACGCCCAGGTCCGGCGTGCCGCCGGTGCCACCGTGGCCGCCGATCCCGCTCGCGTTGATCCCGAAGGTCGACGTGCCGGCGATCGACATCGTGGTGAGCGACGATGCCGTGATGCTGGTGGCATAGGCGGCGCCGCCCGTCCCGCCGGCGTGGCTGTTGTCGCCGGTTTCGTCGTGGCCGGTGCTGCCGCTGTTGTAGACGTAGAAGCCGGAGCCGTTGGCGGCATTGACCTGGACGCCGCTGCTGCCCGAGCCGTTGACGTCGAGCTGAATGGTCTGGCCGCTGGTCTGGCTGACGTCGGTGAATTGCAGGATGACGCCAGCCTGGCTGCCGCCGCTGGTGAGATTGCCCGACAGGCTGGGGCCGATCGACCCGGTCAGGCTCTCGACGGTGAGCGATGTGATGCTGCTGGAGAAGCTCGTGCCGTTCTTGATGCCGTCGGATTGATCGCCCGTGCAGGTCGCGATGCTGCCGGACACGGTGCAGGCGGTATCCGCCCCGCCGGACAATGGAAACCACGATACGCAGGCAAGCGCCAATGCCGCTACGCCTGCAAGAAACCGGCGTCTCGGCAACGTCTAGTCCCCCACCCTGAAGCCCTATCGATGCTACAGGTTTTCTCGCCTATCGCGAGCGATTCAGTGCTCCATGACAATGCAAATAGGATGCGAGTCGAATTTCACATCTCGACCAGCGCCAGGTCCTGAAACCAGCTCTGGGCCTGGACGTAGCGTTTTTGTGACTCCGGGCTCCCTCGTCCAGGAAGCGTTCGCCGGCGTCGTCTACCTGGTGCGCCATCGCTCGTTGCGCGGCCTGGCGATCGCCTACGCCTTGTACCAGGCGAGCTGGGGAATTCCCCTGGTCGCGGTTCCCGTGCTGGTCATCCGCGAACTGGGCACCGGACCGACCAGCGATTCTGTCGTCGGCGCACCGTGGGCGGTCGCCGGCCAAGATCCGGCGCTGGTACAGTACCCGCTTGCCAGCAGCGGCTCTCGTGCAGCTAGACCGAAGAGTGGGCCAGCACCGAATCCGGCGGTGGCAAGCTTTTCGCGACCTGGTATGAGAAATTCATACCAAGAGATTTTGCCCATGTCCGACATTTCCAAGCGCACGTTCAGTCTTCCGACGGAGCAGGCCCGCTACATTGATGCCAAGGTGAAGTCAGGCGCCTATGCCTCCGCGTCGGAGGTGATCAGAGCAGGACTTCGTGCCTTGCAGGAGCGTGACGCTGCGTTCGAACGCTGGCTGCGCGAGGAGGTCGTGCCTACGTATGATGCGACCATGGCTGACCCCTCGAGCAGGATTCCGGCCAAAGCGGTCTTCGCGGAGGCCCGCGCCCGTTACGAAGGGCGGCGCAAGGCACGTCGTTGATTCGTCGAACGGTCACCTTCACGCCCCAGGCGCGCATCTACCCAACATTGGCGACTGGATCGCCGAACGCGCTGGCGCCGATGTTGCTCAAAGTTACATCGAGCGTCTCGAGGATTACTGCCTTGGCCTTGAGCTCACGGGCGAACGAGGCCAGCGACGCATCGACTTGCGTCCAGGCTTGCGTGTCATCGGATTCGAGCGCCGGGTCGCGATTACATTTACCGTATCAAAGCACGAGGTGGTGATCCTCCGGCTCTATTACGGCGGCCAGAACTGGGACCTCGCTAGCTGAACGCCTCGTCCCAGGTGCCGCGCGTAGATGCCTTCGAGTACTCGGTCGCGCGGTTCTCGAAGAAGTTGGTGTGCTCGATGGCGTTCAGCATCTGGTCCATCCACGGCAGCGGGTTCTTGGCGTCGCTGCGGTAGATCGGCTGCAGGCCGATCTGGGTGAGCCGGCGGTCGGCGATGAAGCGGATGTAGCGTTTGACGTCGACGGCGGTCATGCCCTCGATGCCACCCATCTCGAACGCCAGATCGATGAAGGCGTCCTCGTGGTCGACGATGGTCGAGCAGGCGACGTAGATCTCGCGCTGCAGCGGCTCGGTCCAGATCTCCGGGTTCTCCTGCACGAAGGTGCGGAACAGGCGGACGATCGAGTTGCAATGCAGGGTTTCGTCGCGCACCGACCACGACACGATCTGGCCCATGCCCTTCATCTTGTTGAAGCGCGGGAAGTTCATCAGCATGGCGAACGAGGCGAACAGCTGCAGGCCCTCGGTGAAGGCGCCGAACACGGCCAGGGTCTTGGCGATGTCGGCCTTCGACTCGACGTTGAAGCCCTGCATGTAGTCGTACTTGTCCTTCATCTCCTTGACGTGGAGGAAGGCCGAGTACTCGGTCTCCGGCATGCCGATCGTGTCGAGCAGATGGCTGTACGCGGCGACGTGCACGGTCTCCATGGCCGAGAAGGCGGCCAGCATCATCTGCACCTCGGTCGGCTTGAAGATGCGCGAGTAGTGCCGCATGTAGCAGTTGTTCACCTCGACGTCGGCCTGGGTGAAGAAGCGGAAGATCTGCGTCAGCAGATGGCGCTCGCTGTCGGTGAGCTTGTTGCGCCAGTCCTTGACGTCGTCGGCCAGCGGCACCTCCTCGGGCAGCCAGTGAATGCGCTGCTGGGTCAGCCAGGCGTCGTACGCCCAGGGATAGTGGAATGGCTTGTAGATCGGCTTGGCATCGAGCAGGGACATGGCGGCAACCTGATCATGAGCGGGCGAGACGCCCGCGGTCCGGGACGAAATCGATGAAGCAAAAAGGGTCCCGTCGCGCCCGCCGGAATTCACCGGCGGGCGCGGCGAGGACGATGGCAGTTACTGGCAGCTAAGACATTCTTCGTAATCGTTGGATCGGGCCGGCGCCGTCGGCACGCCGAGCGGCATCGGCCCGACCGGCGCCGAGGGGGCGTCGATTATGGGCGCTGAGAGGGCAAGATCGCCGAGCGGCTGGGCGAGCGCTTCGCCCGCCACCGTCTCGGCGCGCTGAATGCTGAGCGACCGGCAATAATAGAGGCTCTTCACGCCGCGCTTCCAGGCCATCATGTGGATCTGGTGCAGGTCGCGCTTGTGCACGTCGGCCGGCAGGAAGAGGTTGAGCGACTGGCTCTGACAGATGAACGGGGCGCGATCGGCGGCGTGCTCGACCAGCCAGCGCTGGTCGAGCTCGAAGGCGGTCTTGAACACCGCCTTCTCATGGTCGTCGAGGCAGTCGAGATGCTGCACCGAGCCCTGGTCGACCATGATCGACGTCCAGGTTTCCTCGTCGTTCCGGCCCTTCTGCTCGAGCACCTTCTCGAGGTAGGGATTGCGGACCACGAACGAGCCCGACAGTGTCTTGTGGTTGTAGACGTTGGCCGCCGACGGCTCGATGCCGGGCGAGGCGCCGCCGCAGATTATGGAGATCGAGGCGGTGGGCGCGATCGCGAGCTTGTTGGAGAAGCGTTCCGCGAAGCCGAAATCGGCAGCGTCCGGACAGGCGCCGCGCTCGTGCGCCAGCGCCGTCGACGCCGCGTCGCAATGGCTGCGGATGTGCTTGAACATCTTCTTGTTCCACACCTTGGCCATCACCGATTCGAGCGGGATGTTGTTCTGCTGCAGAAAGGAATGGAACCCCATGACACCGAGCCCGACCGAGCGCTCGCGCACCGCCGCGTAGGTCGCACGCGCGAAATCGCTGCCGGCATTGTCGATGAAGCCCTGCAGGACGTTGTCGAGGAAGCGCATCACGTCCTCGATGAAGGTCGGATGTTCGTGCCATTCGAGATAGGTCTCGAGGTTGAGCGAGGAGAGACAGCACACCGCGGTGCGCTGCTTTCCGTGATGGTCGACCCCGGTCGGCAGGGTGATCTCGCTGCACAGGTTGGATGTCCTGACCTCGAGGCCGGCGAGCTTGTGATGCTCGGGACGGGCCTTGTTCACGTGATCGACGAACACCAGGTACGGCTCGCCGGTCTCGATGCGCGCCGTCAGGATGCGGATCCACAGCCCGCGCGCCGAGATCTTGCGCTGGACCGAGCCGTCCTTGGGGCTGACCAGGCCCCATTCCTCGTCGTTCTCGACGGCCCGCATGAAGGCGTCCGACACGAGAAGTCCATGGTGCAGGTTGAGCGCCTTGCGATTTGGATCGCCGCCGGTCGGGCGGCGGATCTCGATGAATTCCTCGACCTCGGGATGGTTGACCGGCAGGTAGACCGCGGCCGAGCCGCGGCGCAGCGAACCCTGGCTGATGGCCAGCGTGAGCGAGTCCATCACCCGGATGAATGGCACGACGCCGGAGGTCTTGCCGTTCATGCCAACCTTCTCGCCGATCGAGCGCAGGTTGCCCCAGTACGAGCCGATGCCGCCGCCGCGGGCGGCCAGCCAGACGTTCTCGTTCCACAGCCCAACGATGCCTTCGAGCGAATCGCTGGCCTCGTTCAGGAAGCAAGAGATCGGCAGGCCGCGCGAGGTGCCGCCATTGCTCAGCACCGGGGTCGCCGGCATGAACCAGAGCCGGCTGATATAGTCGTAGAGGCGTTGGGCATGGCCGTCGTCGTCGGCATAGGCCGACGCCACGCGGGCAAACATCTCCTGGTAGCTCTCGCCCGGCATCAGGTAGCGGTCGGACAGAGTCGCCTTCCCGAAAGCTGTCAGTCGGGAGTCGCGGGAGGCGTCGGTAACAACCCGAGCGCCGCTTCGAACTTGAACAACATCAAACACTTGCGGCTCCCCTTTTCTTTTTGTCCACAGCTGTGGATAGAACACTCTGTGGAAGATACCTAGATGTTGGGAGGCATCTGCCGCCCCCCACTATTCCTTGATGATAAGGCTACGACCTGCCTTGTCATCGCCATTTTTATTCCCTGCATGTGAATCTCAAGAACGGGCCTCTAACATCCTGAAATATCGTCAGAATACGGCCTTGAAATTTTGTTTTTCGAGACCCCCGGATTGGTTCGCAGATGCAGCATGCACCGAGAACAAAACGCGCTCTCCCGCGGATTCCAAGGGCCGCAGACAGAAACCGTAGCGAATCGGCCCCCTCGCGCCGGCACGATGGCGGAAACGTCAGCCGCCATGGGCACTTTGGCCGTCGTCGCTTAGTGTCGTCAGATCGTCACAGTCAGACGTAACATCCACCGACGCTTCGGCAGGGGATCGACCGACATGGCCATCGCGCTGGCGCCACGATTGAACCGTTTGGACGCCATCTGCACAGCCGCCCACGGCGGCCCGGGAGGCGACGAGGCCGCCCGCTTTGCCCGCAGCCTTTATAGCCGCATTGCGGACAAGGACCTCGCCCTGGCCCCGCCGGAGCAGCGTGCCGGGGCCGCGCAGGCCCTCCTCGCCTTCGCCCGACGCCGGCTGCCGGGCGTCGCCAAGGTCCGGGTCTTCAACCCGTCCGAGGCCGACCACGGCTTCGACAGCCGCCACACCATCGCGCAGATCGTCAATGACGACATGCCGTTCCTAGTCGATTCGATCGCCAACGAGTTCAATCGCCGTGAGATCGCCGTCCATCTGCTGGCGCATCCAGTGCTCTCGATGCATCGCGACCTCGATGGCGACTTGGTGGGGTTTGCCGCAGACTCCGGCAGAGCCGCGCGTCTCGAATCGCTGATGCATGTCGAGATCGACCGGCAGAACGATCCCGCCCTGCTGGATGAGCTGTCGGCGGCGCTGACGCGCGTGCTGGCCGAGGTCCGGCTGGCGGTCGAGGATTGGCAGGCGATGCGGCACGCCTGCATCGATGCCATCGATGATCTCGCCGCCAGCCAGTCGCCTCACCTCGGCGAGTACGGCGATTTCCTGCGCTGGCTCGAGAACAACAACTTCACCTTCCTCGGTCATCGCCGCTACCGCTACGTCGACGATCCGGCACAGGAATCCGGATTGCGCTTCGATCTGATGCCGGGCTCCTCGCTCGGCATCCTGCGACGCGACGAGGTGCGCCTGTTCGAGGCCGGCCTGGGCGCCGGTGAAGCCATGAGCCGGGTGGCGCGCGGCCCGCACAACATCCTGATCCTGAAGACCGACCGGCAGTCGCTGGTGCATCGCAGCGGCGCGATGGACTGCGTGATCGTCAAGACCTACGACCAGGATGGCCGGGTGACCGGCGAACGACGCCTCGCAGGGCTGTTCACCTCGGCGGCCTACCACGCGCTGGTGCACGACGTGCCGCTGCTGCGGGGCCGGGCGGACGCCCTTCTGCGCCGGTCCGGCTTCGACAAGCACAGCCATGACGGCAAGGCCCTGCTGGCCATTCTCGACTCCTATCCACGCGACGAGCTGTTCCAGCTCGAAGAGGACACGCTGTTCGACCATGTGATGGGCATTCTGCAGCTGCAGGAGCGCCGGCGCGTGGCGCTGTTCGTCCGGCGCGACGCGGTCGGCCGCTTCGCGACCTGCCTGGTGCTGGCGCCGCGCGAGCGCTTCGATGCCGCCCTGAGCGATCGCTTCGTGGAGATCCTCGAGCGCGCCTGGAACGGCACGGTGACGTCGGTCGACTCCAACGTCAGCAGCGACTCCGCGCTCGGCCAGTCGCTCTACACCTTGAAGCTCCACGCCAGCGACATGCCGACGCCGGATCTCGGCGAGCTGGAGCGTGCGCTCGCCGACGCCGCGACATCGTGGAGCGATCACTTCCGCGCCGCCCTGCAGGCCGGCCTCGGCGAGGTCGAAGGCCGCCTTGCCGCCCGCCGCTGGGACGATTGGTTTCCTTCGGCCTACCGCGACAGCTTCACCGCGGAGAGCGCCGTCGCCGATCTCGGCCTGGTGCAATCCGCGCTGGCCGGCCAGGACTTCGGCGTGCGCCTCGAGCGCGGGTCCGCCCTGCCGCCGCATCGCTTCACGCTGCGCCTGTTCCATCCCGCCGAGCCGATCGCGCTTTCCGACATCCTGCCGGCCCTGGAAAGACTTGGCCTCAGGGTGCTGAGCGAAGTGCCGTTCATGCTGGGCGCCGAGGCGGAAGAGCCGGGGCCCGTCGTCGCCTTGCAGGTGCTGAGCGTCGAGACGACGGACAAGTCCGCCGTGGACCTCGACGTTTCCGGCCCGCGCTTTGCCGAGACTCTCGACCGGCTGTGGGCGGGCAAGCTGGAGAGCGACGGTTTCAACCGGCTGGTCCTGGGAGCGGGGCTCGCCTGGCGCGAGGTCGCCATCCTGCGCGCCTACGCCAAGTACCTGCGCCAGGTCGGCATCGCCTTCAGCCACGATTACATGGAAGCGACGCTCGCCGCCTATCCGGCGTTCGCGCGCGGCCTCGCCGAGCTGTTCGCCGCCCGTCTCGATCCGGCCCTCGGCGAGGCGCGTTCGGCCGACCGCCTGGCGCGCATCGCCGCGATCGAGGTCGCGATTTCCGCCGCCTTCGACGCGGTGGTGACCCTGGACGACGAGCGCATCCTGCGCCGCTTCCTCAGCGCCATCCAATGCACGCTCAGGACCAATTTCTGGCAGCGCACCGCCGATGGAACGCCGAAGGAATGGATATCCTTCAAGATCGACAGCCGCGCCATCGACGAATTGCCGCCACCGCGGCCGCTGGTCGAGATCTTCGTCTACAGCCCGCGCATGGAGGGCATCCACTTGCGCGGCGGGCGGGTGGCGCGCGGCGGCATTCGCTGGTCGGACCGGCGCGAGGATTTCCGCACCGAGATCCTCGGCCTGCTGAAGACCCAGATGGTGAAGAACGCCGTCATCGTGCCGGTCGGCTCCAAGGGCGGCTTCTATGTCAAGCAACCTCCGGCAGGCGGTACGCGCGAGCAGATCCAGGCCGAGGGCATCGCCTGCTACCAGACCCTGGTGCGCGGCCTGCTCGACCTGACCGACAACTACGTCGAGGGCGGCATCCGGCCGCCGGCCGATGTCGTGCGCCACGACGGCGACGATCCCTACCTCGTGGTCGCCGCCGACAAGGGCACCGCCACCTTCTCCGACATCGCCAATGCGCTGGCGCGCGACTACGGCTTCTGGCTCGACGACGCCTTCGCCTCGGGCGGCTCGGCCGGCTACGACCACAAGAAGATGGGCATCACCGCGCGCGGCGCCTGGGAGTCGGTGAAGCGCCATTTCCGCGAGCTGGGACACGACATCCAGGTGACGCCGTTCACCGTAGCCGGCGTCGGCGACATGTCGGGCGACGTGTTCGGCAATGGCATGCTGCTGTCGCAGCATATCAGGCTGGTCGCCGCGTTCGATCACCGTCACATCTTCATCGACCCGCTGCCCGACCCGGCGAAGAGCTGGGCCGAGCGCAAGCGGCTGTTCGACCTGCCGCGCTCGTCATGGCGCGACTACGGCCAAGCGCTGCTGTCGGCCGGCGGCGGCATCTACGATCGCTCGGCCAAGTCGATCACGCTTTCGCCCGAGGCGCGCACGGTCCTCGGTATCGAGGTGCCGAGCGTCACGCCGGCCGATCTGATGCGCGCCATCCTGACGGCACCGGTCGACCTGCTCTATTTCGGCGGCATCGGCACCTACGTGAAGGCGTCGGGCGAGAGCCATGTCGACGCCGGCGATCGCACCAACGACGCGATTCGCGTCGATGCCAACCAGCTGCGGGCGCGGGTGATCGGCGAGGGCGCCAATCTTGGTTTCACCCAGCGCGCCCGCGTCGAGGCGGCGCTGGCCGGACGCCGCATCAACACCGATGCGCTCGACAACTCGGCCGGCGTCGACACCTCCGACCACGAGGTCAACATCAAGATCGCGACCGGCGAGGCGATCCTCCGCGGGTTGCTGCCGCGCGCCGAACGCGACGCGCTGCTGTTCTCGATGACCGACGAGGTCGCGGCACTGGTGCTGCGGCACAACTACCAGCAGAGCCAGGCGATCAGCGTCGCCGCAGAGCAGGCCGGCGAGGAGCACGACCGGCTGGAGCGCTTCATGCGCGCGCTCGAGCGCCAGGGTCGGCTCGACCGCGCCGTCGAGTTCCTGCCCGATTCGGCAGCAATGCGCAGCCGCGGCCAGAGCCGCCACTATCTGACACGCCCCGAGCTCTCGGTGCTGCTGGCCTACGCCAAGATCGATCTCCACGACGAGATCCTGGCGTCTGACCTGCCCGACGACCCGCTGCTGGTCGGCGAGCTGATGCGCTACTTCCCGCAGGCGCTGCAGGACAGGTACGCACCGGCGATCCGCGACCATCGCCTGAGGCGCGAGATCGCCGCCCTGCAGGTGATGAACTCGCTGATCAACCGCTGCGGCCCGACCTTCGTGCGCAACGTCGGGTCGCGGACCGGCGCGTCGGCGGCGGCCATCGCCCGCGCCTTCGCCGTGGTGCGCGACGCCTGGAAGCTGCGCGATCTGTGGAGCGACATCGAAGGGCTCGACCAGGCGCTCAAGGCCGAGGCGCAGGTGCGCATGCTGGTCGCCTCGCAGCGCTTCCTCACCCGGGCGGTGCAATGGACGTTGCGCCGCCTGCCGCAGCCGCTCGACACCATGGCGGCAACCGAGCAACTCGGGGCTGCGGTAAGCGCCATGGGCGACCTGCCGACCACCCTGGTGGGGCAGGCCGAGAACGCGGCGCTCGCCGACCGGGCGGCGGTCTTCGAGGCGATGGGAGCGCCGGCCGCGCTGGCCCGTCGCGCCGCGGCGCTCGAGACCCTGGCCGCCGCCGGCGATCTGATGCAGGCGGCCCGAGCAAACGGCTGCAGCATCGAGGCGGCGAGCCGCCTCTACTTCCGCCTGGGCGAACGGCTCTCGTTCGCCACTCTGGCGAACGCCGCGCTGAAGCTGCCGCGCGACGGGCAGTGGCCGGCCCAGGCGGCGCTTGCCGTGCAGGACGATCTTGCCGCCCTGCACGCCGATCTCCTGACCTCGGCCCTGCGCGTCGCCACCCAGACCGGGACCATCGAGCCGGACGTGGTGCTGGCGCGCTGGAGCGAACCGCGCAGGCTCGCGTTCGAACGCATCGACCGCCTGCTCAAGGAAGATCTGCCGACTGCCGGCGTGCTCGATCTCGCCATGCTGTCGGTCGCGATCACGGAGCTGCGCAGTCTCGTCTAGCTTTGGCCAGGGCCTGATCTTCCTGCCTGGGCTCAGTCCAGGCACGCCTGTCATCGAGCGACGCAACTGCGGACGGCGACGTAGGAGGTCGAACACCTGCGGCTCGGCCTCCAGGTGTCCCCGGCATGCACCAGCTCGCGCCGGACGATGTCGAGCACACTATCCGACAGGTGGAGCTGCACGCCATTCCCCGCGCGGTCTCCGCGAATAATCAAGCCCATCTAAACGACAAATCAAGCAACGGCGAAGGTCTTACAGCGCGATCAGGGCCATTGTCCCGGGGATCCACGGTGTAAGGAGGCCCTAATGGCCGTAGATGCGCTCTTGAAGCAGTTCATGCCGCCGGCCGGTCCGGTTCCGGCACCCAACGCGAAGTCGCAACCCAAGCCACAGCAAAAGCCATCCGACCGCGAAGCCAATCCCGCAATTCGGAATGCGCGAGATCTCTGCGACTATGCCTACAAAATCATGGACGACATCTACAAGGACTACGAAGGGTCGCTCGGAAAATGGGAGACTGCGTTCGGCGAGGTCCTGGCCGCTGTCGCCATTGCCAACGACATGCGCGACAGGACAATGAAGCGGGTTGAGAGCGAACGCGCGCAAGATGCTGCCAGGGCCGCCTTCATCAACAATCTTGTCTTCTCGCTGCTCACCATGGGGGCCATGGCCTATGTCGGCGAGTTCGTGAAGGCAGGACTTCCGAAGCTGCAGATTGGCAGCGGGAAAACCGATCTTGTCGACGCCTTCAAAGCCCCGACCGTCGAAACCTATCTTGCCGAAACGATTCTCGTGACCAACAAGGTAGTGCTGTCGACGCCGTTCCAGTTCACCCGGATGCAGGCGAGTGTCTTTGGCGAAATTGCAAAGGACACCGGCAACCGGTTCCTCCCGCTGGCTTTTCCGAAGCCGCCCGAAATGGTGCCTTACAGGATAGACTCGACTGGTGGGCTCGAGTCGCTGCGCCAGGACCTCAACAAGAACCTCAAGGGTTCGAAAGGCCTGGTGCTGGGTGAGTTCAAGAAAGTTCAGCAATGGCTGAATCAGGAGTCGGAGTTCGGCGAGGCATGGCTCGCCTTCAGCGGCGGCTCCAAGGAGCAGGCTCGAAGCAACATCGTTCGCCACATCGAGACGTTGCGCAACGACTGGGCGAAGAAGTGGGAATTCTTCGGAAAGAGCCCCTCTGACATTTCGCGTGGGCCGCTGGCGGAACTCTACGAGCGGGCCTGGTGGGCGACCTATGTCATCAAGGCGCTTACCTTCTTCCCCTACAATAAGGAGATGACGCCGGAGAGTGAGCACTTCGCGACCCTCTCGCAGCTCGGGCGTGGCGATCGCAAGCTCCTCGAGCGGGCGATCGTCGATCGGCTGAGGGAGCTCAATGTAGTCCTCGCCGAAACCGAAAGCGGCATGGTTGGGCAGATGCAGAGAATATCAACGGGAGCGCCGGCGCCTGAGATCAGCGTCGAAGGTGCGATCGATAAGGAGGATGCTGGAGAGGCGCTGGTAACCTATCGATGGGCGAAGAGCTATGTGGCAAAGGCGTCGGCGGAGGCCGCGTTCAAGTATTTTCCTCCCGCCAAGGTACGGCAGCTCGAACCGCTCAGGGCAGTGCGCTACTAGGCGGAAGTCTGCAATGAGCGAACGGAGAAAGTGGCGGCTGCGTGGGGGCTTCAATACCTCCTGGTGCCTGCCATGCGGGACTGCGGCTCGGGCAGACTGTAGAGATCCTCGACCAGCTGCCGCAGATTGGCCTGCACCGCCCGCTCGTCGGCGATGCGCAACCGGTTCTCGTTGGTGATGGCGTCGTTCAGCGTGGCGCTGCCGATGGTCGATATGGTCTGATTGTAAAGGACGGCGCCGGTCCGGCTGTCGATCAGGCGATAGGCGATGGTCGCCGTGACGGTCATCGCAAAGCCGGCGTACGGCCGCTCCAGATTGAGCAGCGTGGCATCGAGCCGGAAACGCCCGCTCTGCGCCGTTCCCAGCCGCGCCGCCAAAAGAGTCTCCATCAGCGCCTGTTGCACCTGAGTTGCGCCGAATCGCACCGTCCAAGGGGTGCCGGTATCGCGGCCAACGCTCACCGGCGCCAGGGCGACGGCATTGCGATAGGCCGGTGCTGGGCCGCGTGCCACGTCGAGGCTGGAAACATTAGCGGGCTGCAGCGTGAGATCGCTGCGGCTCGCACACGCACTCAGCGACGCCAGCGCGACGAGCGCGGCGACACTGGCGATGGAGCGCATGCCGCGCCTCCGATCAGGTCGTGGGCTGGGACGGCGGCGGCGGAGGCGGCGAGTCGGTACAGTCCTGCGCCCACGACGGCGCCGCGACGGAGAGCAGGAGGGCGAGAGCCAAGCTGAGAAGACGGATCATTGGCGACTCCGGTGGGACTTGGATTATGCCCGATTAAGCCGCCATCGCCTAGAGCACGCTACGAATGTCGGTTCGGGTGAAGTCATTACCCTTGAAGAGCAATGGCGCGTCGAGGCTCTTGGCGAGCGCATAAGCAGCGCAGTCGCCGATATTGAGCGCTGCAGGATGATTGCCTTTTCCGTATCGACAATGAGCCTCGAATGCGAGTGCTGCTTGGGCGTCGTCGAACGGTGCTGTTGTCAATCGAAGTTGCGAAAGCAAGCTCGTCAGTACTTGCACGCCGCTCTCGCGCGACCGCCGATGGATGACAACGTGCGACTCGAACATGTTGAACGACGAAATTGTCCGCCCTTCCGAATCAACAATCGCATCGGCAAACGATCCTGCGTCCGGCTCATTCAAGAGAATCGCGATCAGCGCAGACGAATCGACGACAATCGCTCGAAAGTGCCTTCGTCATTGTAACCAAGGATTTCGTCGGCAGGCCTGGAATCGAAAACGGGAAAGGCTTTCGCACGTTCCATGATCTCGTAGATGGCCTGCCGGCGCCGCTCTCGGTCCTCGTCCATCCTGCGCAGCTTCTCGACCGCAGCTTGGTGCACGGCTTCGGTGATGCTGAGCCCGGTGCGCTTTGCCAGGTCGCGGACGACCTGCTCGGTTTCACGGCTCTTGATGTTCAAAGCCATGTTTCTTCCTTCGTCCTGAAATAAAAAGATAGGGGCTCTTCGCGGATTCGAGTGGGTGAATGTGGGGCATCATAGAGGGTTTGATGCCTGTGGATATTGAGCTTTTCGTTGGTCGGGCAGGTCGAGAAATCTGGCACGCTTTGGCATGGGCGATCGAGC